>CAZRTU010000394.1:0-1508 GCA_964603075.1 uncultured bacterium | reverse complement strand
CTGAACTTCATACCTTTCAGAGAAATATCGTTCTTTTAAACAATCAAAAATATTTTGTGGTATATGATAAGCTTGAGGCCAATAATCCTGTTAATATAGATTGGCTCCTTCATCCCGGTGCACCGATTCAGTCTATTGGTAGAGATTACCTGACTATCGGAGCATCTCCTGACTGTGTTCTAATAAAGATATTAACACCTTCTAATGTCGAGATTAATGTGATCGATGATCCTACTCCTAATACAATCCATGCAAAAGAGAACTCTGTAAGATCTACGAGGTTTCTATCAGTCTTTTATCCATTCGGGGAAGATCAAATCCAGCCTGTTGTTGAGAAGATTGATGGGATAACAATCGTTGGAGCAATGGTCGCTGGTAGTGTTGTTATGTTTGGGAAATACGATTCAGTTGAGATAGCCGAGTACGAGCTTTTTAATTTAGGTCATAATTCTGTATTTAATGTGCTGGTTGACTTAGTGCCGAATTCAACATATAAGGTATTTATAAGGGACCCGAGTCTAAATCTTCTCACAATGATAGATACACTAAGAACAACAGGGGAAGGAACCCTTAGTTTTGAGATAGATATCGGGGAGGGGAGAAATATCCTTATCTCAAGGAAGGTGACGCCGTGGGATATTGATTAAAAAGCCCTTGTTTTATAAAATCTTAAACTCTAACGCTGCCCTTAAAGAAATTCTGTTAATATCATTTCCATCTATATTAATATAATTGTTAATCCTCTCGATATATCCACCTATCGAAATCGAAAATCTTCTATATATTAGATTGCCTTCGATGACTGCCCTATAACGCTCTTCCTTACAACCCGACGGTATTCTTATCTTTTTTGGTTCTGGAAATCTATCCTTTTCATCTTCCCAGCCGACATCAAGTCTCCCGTCACCATGAGCAAGGTATTCTAAACAGAAAGATAGACTCGATGTGTTATCTCTCAGGTATTTAGTAAATTCTGAATAAACGTCTATACAATCAGGTCCGCCAAAGAAACCCAATGGTATACCATTTGCAGACATGGCGTTAATATGACTACTATAGTCATGAGTGTATGTCCATCTTGGAACCACAGTCGCCTCTAATCTGAAATCAGAAGAGGAGACAGAGAATGGGTCTGTTAGATAAAAACCAAGCATTGCACCGACCTTAAATGGTCCCTCTGAGAAGACCCTTGGATCGTCGAGCAAAATTTCAAGATAATATTTTCTTCCATCTTTAGCAAAGGTAATGTCAGCGGTAGCCACCAGATTATCCTCGTTACTTGCCCCACGTCGTTGGGTTATATAATAGAACTCAAGCGGGTTTACATACTTGAGGAAGTTTTCTTTTTTGTGAAAGACCGCCTCCGTTAATCCTATTGTAAAGTGAGATATGCGCAGTTCCGCCCTCTGACAGGCGACCCTTTTAAGACCTGTGGAGTCCTCGATACCGGCATTAAAAACATAGAGACTCAAAGGTCCCTTCTTTATGCTCGCATTGTAGAGGAAATC
>CAZRTU010000393.1:0-1515 GCA_964603075.1 uncultured bacterium | reverse complement strand
TAACTTGCACGGCGCCTCCCTGAAGGCAGTCAGGGCAGGTGGGTAATAGGTCACAGAGAAGAGTGAGGAGAGATGAGAGAGGAGTGTTAGATGATTTTCCGCCCTTCGCTTTTCCCTCTTCGCCTTTCACAAGTTATTCCCTGCCCGACATAAGGCGGGGCTGTGTTTAGATTTTTGACAATATCCCTTTAAGAATTGGAATAAGGATGAAGATCGGAATTGCACTCGGTGGCGGCTCTGCTAAAGGTCTTGCTCATATTGGAGTATTACAAGTCCTACAAAAGGAAAATATTCCCATTAATCTTGTATGCGGAACGAGCATAGGTGCAATAGTAGGGGCAATCTATTCTCTCAATCGGGATGCTTCAGTGCTCAAAGAAAAGGCAGTGGAGGTTATAAGCTCGGATACGTTCAAGAGCATAGGACTGAGTGTATTTTGTAACAAGGACTACAATCTCTTTGAGAGAATTACCACGTTCATAAAGGAAAAATTCAGTTATGGTAAGTTCTTACTGCGCCCCGCTATCGTCGATAAAGAGAAGATAGATAAATTATTGGAGGAAATATTTGATGCTAAAAGGTTTAAAGATACAAAGATTCCTTTCGCCGTAACTTCAATAGATATCGTATCTGGAAGGGATGTAGTAATAAACAGCGGATATCTTTTACCAGCTTTATCAGCAAGTATTGCGATACCAGGTCTTTTTCCCTATGTTGAGAAGGACGAATGTCTCTTGGTGGATGGAGGAGCTACGCAGAGCCTCCCCATAAGGGCACTTAGAAGGATGGGGGCAGATATAGTTATAGCGTCAAATTTAACCCTGCCTCCAAAGATTCGCTCAGTATTTAAGAGCGGTCTCGATATAAACTTCCGTGTAGATGAGATAGTAAAATATAGACTCCTTGAGGAAGACCTCGCAGAGGCAGACGTGGTAATATCACCCAATCTCAAAGGTGTTCACTGGGCAGATTATAAGAGGATTGATTTCTGTATTGATAGAGGAATTGAAGCGACTATCGAGGCGCTACCCGCGATAAGAAAGAAAATGAGAAGAGGTTTGTTTTACAGGATTAGTGAGAGATTCAGGAGATAGTTACCCTTTACACTCTCTTTATACGTACTGTATTGAGAGTTCATTTGGAACTCTTTTCTCTTAATGTAGGTATCTTCAAGACTTCTCTTCTTTATCTCTGGTGACGGAAGTCACTCCTGTGATCATTTTAAAGAGTCCCATCACAATAAAACCCACGCCAAGGCCGATCAATACACCCACACCTGCGTGATCAAGTAGCAACCCTATTCCAAGACCAAGCACTATACAGCCGACGAAAAGGGTACCGCTGTGATCTTGTATGCGTCCTTTCTTTTTTTCTGCCATATCACCCCCGGTATCATATTAAATATCAAAAATCAAACCTGCCTGCGGTAGGCAGGTGGCAAATAGCAAAAATAAAGACTTAAGACAAAAGACAAAAAAGGCAGAGAATAGAAAATGCCAAATAGAAAATAGTAAG
>CAZRTU010000392.1:0-1517 GCA_964603075.1 uncultured bacterium | reverse complement strand
ACCAAGTGATGCCGAAAGATCAAATGGGCCAATAAAATATGCATCGACACCATCTACTGATAGGATCTCCTCGGATTTTTCAACTGCTTCCTCTGTCTCTATCTGGACTATGACCATTATCTCTTTATTGGCGGTCTGAAGGTATTCTGAGTCAATAACGCCTGTTCTCCTTAACGCACAGCCTCTCAAACCTTCAGGAGGGTATTTACAGGCTCTTACCGCCTTTACTGCCTCCTCCCGATTATTTATATATGGTACTATTACACCATGCGTACCGATATCGAGAGCCTTTTTTATAAGTACGAGGTCGTTCCAGGCAACGCGTATCAACGGTGTAACCTCTTTTCCCTTCAACGCCTGCAGAAGTTGCTGTGAGAGTTGGTCATCAAGCGGGGAGTGCTCCTGGTCCAAGACAAACCAGTCGAAGGGAAGAGTCGAGAGAGTCTCTGAAATATCCGTGTGAGGGATACTTATCCAGGCTCCAACTGTCTGCTCACCACGAAGGAGTTTATGTTTTAGTTCGTTCTTCATATCAGTTTACTCAGTTTATTGAGTTTGCTTCGACTACAGTCATGGGGTCGTTCCTGCCTGCCGACAGGCAGAGGGTCGTAGTGTCTTTGTCCTTTCCTCTATCCTTTTAGCAACTCTAAGACCTGATGACTCTATGACACAAAGACTGTCAGTTCAGTATGCTGGCTTTCTGTGCTACGATGGCGAAATGTTGCTGAACGAATCCAAGCATATGTTCATATGAACCCGGAGCATGATTTTTATTGTGATAAATGTGGCGGGGATCCTCCCACACACCCTTTATTATAAAGCCTGTCTCTAACAATCCGTTAAACAAATCTGAGAATAGATGGCGGAATTCGGCACTTATTTCGTCATCGTCTTCTATGTGACCACGTGTATAAGGAGTCATAATTCGGTACCCTTTTCCGTCCCAGGACTTTTCATCAACCATCTCGGTTGCAGGATTAGTACATCCAACTCTATACAAGGCGTCTAATTTTAAAACACGAGCAACTTCGGCGTAAACCTGGCGAACATCTGGAACGAAGTTGATAGAAACGGCTTGATAAACAAGATCGAAAGAATCATCGGCAAGTACCGAGAGATTTCTCATATCGCCTTGGATAGTTTTGATTTCATATCCATGGTGCATGGCAGCTTTCCTGTCACTCTCAAGCTGAGCTTCGGTAAGGTCTAAGCAAGTAAGCCCGGCGCCTAGTAAGCCGAAAACAACGGACTGCTGTCCACCACCCGAAGCAAGACAGAGTACGTCTTTACCCTCTATACCCTTAAATATCCGCTGTGGGTAGATATACGAATATGGTTCCGGTAAAACCTCAATCTTACCGTCTGCAAAAGCTTTTATAGCTTCCTTTTTTAATTCATACCAAGGGGTGGTGTACATGCTTCCTTCAGCAATCACCTTATTCCAATACTTGAGATTCTGTCTTGCAATGTCATCCATAGTTAATAATAGTAATAGGGTCTTAGAGTCATAAGTCAAT
>CAZRTU010000391.1:0-1527 GCA_964603075.1 uncultured bacterium | reverse complement strand
TAGATTTCGGTGATAGTTCCTACTGTTGAGCGGGGATTTCTTGAAGAGGTCCTCTGAGATATGGATATCGATGGAGATAGTCCTTCTATGTAGTCTACATCGGGTTTCTGCATTATTCCAAGGAATTGACGCGCATAGGCTGAGAGGGATTCAACGTATCTCCGCTGACCTTCCGCATACAGTGTGTCAAATGCAAGGGAAGATTTCCCGGAGCCAGATAGACCCGTTATCACAACGAGTTTGTTCTTCGGTATTTCGACATCGATGTTCTTGAGATTGTGAACTCTCGCACCTTTTATAAGAATCCTGTCTGGAATCATGGTTAAATTATAGCATCAAATTATATAAAAGTCAAGATTTTTATGGGAATTAAGGGTATGTAAAATCTCTGAAAAACTCAAGTTTCCCTTGACAAAGTCTTAAAAATAAGATATAATATCTGTAAAGGATCATATAGTAATAACCCAAGGAATCTTTATGAAGAGATGTCTACTGCTTTTGGGTATAGTGCTTTTGATTGTCGGCTGTGGTCCCAGGCTGGCTTCCCGGGAGCTCATGGACCGTCTGACTGAGGCAAAGGAAGCCTGCAGGACAGCAGAACTGCGAGCCAAGAATCTCGAGGCTGAGAGGATTGAGCTGGAGAAGGAACTTAAGAGAAGACAGAGTCTGCTCGACGACCTGAAAAGACAGCTGGAGGAAGCAGAACAGGAATAGTCTGATTAACGGATAAATGGGACGCAGATACTTAGCGACCGTGACCGACGACTCATGACCAGTGACTCACACTAAGCATTAGGGACTAAGCACTTCCAAAGGATAAAAAAAGACTTAAGACTAGAGACCAAAGACTGAAGACTAATGGCCAATTACTTACGCAAGGCACTAAGCACTAGGCACTATGGACTAAGCACTAAAGACCTAAGACCAATGACTATCAGTCACTGCTTAGTACATAGTTTCCTAATCGACCCAATAAACCGGGTAAACACAATAACCTCAGTAAACTGTGTAAACCGAATTATCAGGAGGAATATGGGGAGGATTTTGACATTCATGGTGTTTTTACTGCTGACCACCCCACCTCTTTTCGCCCAATATGAGGAGGAGGACTATACTGAGGAAGAAGCCATACAGTTGATCGCTGCTTACCAGGCAAGAGAAAGTGAGGCGAACGAGATGGTGGAAGAGGAACTCGTAAAGATAGGAAGTCTAAGAAAACAGCTGGCAGAAGTGGAAAAAGAGATATCGGAGATAGAGGAGATGTTGAAAGAGATAAGGAAAGAATTTGAAGATTGATATTAGTGATAATTTTTATTGGTCATAGGACATTGATACCAATGGTTGGACAGATTGTAATGGAGGTGGAGAAGAGTGTAATGTTCAATGTGTAATGTTTAATGTGAAGAAGAGGGTAGTTGGCTGTTGAGAGGGTAGGGCAAGTTAGCCTTGCGAAAAGAGGGGAGAGGGACTATGGACTAAGCACTTCCAAAGGATAAAAAAAGACTTAAGACTAGAGACCAAAGACTG
>CAZRTU010000390.1:0-1536 GCA_964603075.1 uncultured bacterium | reverse complement strand
GCAAGTTCTGAGTCAACGAGGGAGTTAACGAGAGCCAAAGGAACGAATGTACTGTCAATCAGTGAATTACCGACACTCAGATATGCCATGTCGAGCATGAGTGCTTCTCCAACCTCTGGGTCTGCAGAGGAGCTGTAGGATGACTCAAGCTGGTCAAGCAGATTATCGCTCAAAGATACGATGTCCTCTATAAATCTCTCCTCCTCAGCGGTCTTCAGTATCTTATCGTATAGAAGATGGTATGTATGGAGTACGCAGTCAGTGGTTATGAATATGGGTATGTCGAGCTCCCTTGCCTCGTTGTATATGTCGTACATCTCCATATAGCTCGAAGGGGCGGCACAGAATGCATTCTGTTGGAGATACCACTCCTCATCCTGCGAGAAATCAAAGTCTTCGTAATTCACCACATTGGAGAAATCAGGCTCCACAGAATAGGGAGGCACGTCGGGCTGGACATCCACAAGATAAGGGTGGTATGTGCCGAACTCGGTAACCACATCCTCAGTGATGTCTGCTATCATCTGAGAGGATGCCTGCACGGCAAATATTGCAAGGAATATATACAAGAAACCTTTCATAGTTACCTCCTTGGTCTTAAACAGGTAATGTGAAAAATAAACCACAGACCTGCCTGTCCTGACTGCCCTGACTACCGTCAGGTCTACCTATCTTGCCTTTCGGCAGACAGGTCGGCAGATAGGCAGGCATCAGGCGAGTTGTATATTTAATTTTTGATATTTAATATTACCTCCCTGCCCGTCTGCCGACGGGTGTGGTTTCTTCCCCTCACACTAAATAGAGAGCAAATTTTGTGACACATTCTGATAGATAAGAATAGCAAGGGATTGCGGAAGACAACAACGCATTTATTTTGCAATTCTTGCAAAATAAATGCGATTATTGCAAAAATTAGGTTTCAAGTGAAATAAGATTGATAAGTTATGGTCTACGTTTTAGGGAAAGATCCTTTCGAGGGATAGGGGTTGTTGATGGTCGAATTTGTATATGCGAAGCAGTACAGCAGTAAAATGAGAACTAAAGGTTCTGGATTACCGCCTCATAACATCCAAGAAGGGCTGCCCTGTCTCCCAGTTTCCCGAACACGATATCTACATCCTTTCTTGAATAGAGTCTCTTATTTATCTCTCTTTTGGTACTCGAAAGAAGCATATCGCCGAAGTTTGCGATTCCACCACCCAGTATAACCCTCTCAGGGTCAAGTATTGCACAGTAGTTAGAAATGGCTATACCGAGATATCTTCCAATCTCGTCCAAGATACTTCTGGCTACCTGGTCACCCCTTTTTGCCTCATCCTCTATTATCCTGGGCGTAATCTTACCTGCATATTTCTCGAGCGATGTCCCAAGCCCAATCTTGACATATTCCTCAGCCCTCTCTACGATTCTTTCCGAACCCACATAGGCCTCGGCGCATCCGTAATTCCCGCAATTACAGAGAGGACCGTCTGGGTCGATCGTCATATGTCCGACCTCGCCAGCATACCCCCTCCCGTGATAGATCTTGCCGTCTAT
>CAZRTU010000389.1:0-1557 GCA_964603075.1 uncultured bacterium | reverse complement strand
CTGAGGTTAAGCCCCAGTTTTTGAACGCCTGCTACCAGTTTTTCCATAATAGACAAGAGCAACAGGGTAAAAGGTTACCCAGAGATGAGCAAAAAGGAGGCTGCTCGGGTTATATTGGATAGGGTTGAGAGATTATGGAAAAAGAGATAAATAGTCTTCTGGTTGACTATCTGAAGGAGTTAAAAACACTGGGCAAGGATTACCTTTATTTTGATAAGAAAGGTGATAACAGGACGTATGACAGGCACGCTGAATTGAAGAGGCTCGAGTCGCTCTGCCTGGAGTGTAAGATGTGTCCCCTTCATAAGACGAGGAAGAATGTGGTCTTTGGGAAAGGTAACGAGGATGCAGTTATAATGTTGATTGGAGAAGCGCCCGGGTACAGCGAAGATCTTGCCGGTGAACCGTTCGTGGGCAAGGCAGGACAACTTCTCACCAGGATGCTCGGGGCTATCGACCTGACAAGAGACGAGGTCTACATAGGAAATATTCTGAAATGCAGACCCCCTGATAACAGGGATCCATTACCCGAAGAGGTCGAGGCATGTAAAGATTACTTACTGAAGCAGATTGAACTGATTAAACCCAGGATGATAATCGCTCTTGGTAGGCACTCACTTAGGCTTTTGACCGGATATTCCGGTCCCTTAAAGCAGATAAGAGGTAATGTACTTTACTACGAAGATATAAAGGTAATACCAACATATCATCCAGCTGCCCTTATCTACCATCAGGATTGGAAGAAGGGAGCCTGGGAGGACCTGAAATTTGTTAGGAAGTTGTATGACGAGTGTAGGACGTAGATTCCTGTCTACCCTGCCTACCGGCAGGCAGGCGACAGGTAGAAACGTAGATATAAACATGTAAATCAAAAAATTTCAAAATAATCTATTTTAATCTGCGTCCAAAGTAAAGAGGTTCATATGGAAAAGAAAGAACCACAATCCATAGAGGCTGAGCAGTGCGTGCTCGCCGCGATGATACTGGAACGAGACGCCATCGGTAAGACCATTGAGATGATCGATGACTCCTCTTTCTATCTGGATTCACACAGGAAGATATTCCGATGTATCGTTTCTCTATACGACAGGAATAAACCCGTAGACCTCCTCACCCTGTGTGAGGAGTTGAAGAGAAATAATGAGCTTGAGAGCATTGGTGGTGCCTCTTATGTAGCAGAGTTACTCGAGGCAAGTGCAACGCCAGCCCACATCGAAGAGTATGCCAAGATAGTCTTTGAGAAGGCGACACTCAGGCGGCTGATTAAGACTGCAAGTAAGATAGTCGAGGTTGGATATGAGGCGACTGAGGATGTCGATGAACTCCTGGATAGGGCAGAACAGCTCATTTTCAATATAAAGGAGGCGAGGGTGAAGACGGGAATTGCCTCCATAAAAACCCTTCTCAAGGATACCTTTGAAGCGATAGAGAAGGCCTCAGAGAATAAACGCTATGTTACAGGCGTGCCTACGGGATGGACTGACCTCGACAGACTCACGTCTGGTTTTCAGCCTTCGGAATTCATAGTAATTGCTGGAAGACCTGCTACTGGTAAGA
>CAZRTU010000388.1:0-1575 GCA_964603075.1 uncultured bacterium | reverse complement strand
TGCACTTGGAGATAACCGTATGAGGAAGCGTGCCGTTAATAATCTTGACCGTTTTCATATCCCTCTGTGCCCTCTCTATACCTTTTCGAACGGCAACAGCCACCTCTTGCGCCTCTCCAAACCCGACTCCCACACGAGAAACGCCGTCGCCGACAACCACGGTGGCAGAAAACCGAAATCGTTTTCCACCCTTAACCACTTTTGCCACACGATTTACATCAACCACTCTCTCCTCAAGTTCTCTCTCTTCGTCCACAAATACCCCCGTAAGCCAAATCAAAAATTAAATTTCAAAAATCAAAATTATAGCCACAGATTGCGCAGACTTTTAGTCACACCTGCCCGCCGATAGGCAGAGATTACACAGATAAATCCATACGGAAGAGATTAAATGATTTAAATCCGTGGTTTTTTTTGAGTTTTTCATTTTGATATTTAATTTTTGCACTTTGATTTAAAATTTAAGTCCTCCTTCCTTTGCTCCTTCTGCGAGTGCCTTTACCCTGCCGTGATATTTATACCCAGACCGATCAAACACTACGCTTCCTATCCCTTTCTTTCTGGTCTTCTCCGCCAATATCTTACCACACTCCTTTGCGGCCTCTATCCTAGAGAGTTTGTCCTCCCCGAGCTGAAGAGTAGAGAAGCTGACGATAGTGGTGGAATTCACATCGTCAATCAACTGAGCGTACATATTCTTGAGACTTCTGTAAACAGATAGTCTCGGTCTATCTGACGTGCCAATTAATTTTTTATGAAGTCGCTTGCGTCTCTTTTCTCTTCTGTCCAACATCTTCACCCCTGAAATTGAGAAAACTCCAAAAATCTAAAAGGTTATCCTTATATACCAGCAGAGACTGCGCGCTTACCCTGTTTCCTCCTGACATACTCTCCTTCGTACCTTATGCCCTTACCTTTATATGGTTCAGGCGGTTTAAAGCTTCTTATTTTGCTCGCACAATCTCCAACAGCCTCTTTATCTATACCACTTACCAAGATACGCTGCGGTTCGGGTACTTCGATCTTTATGTTCTCGGGTGGTTCAAAAATCACTGGATGTGAGAACCCCACCGAAAGCTCGAGCTTGTTGCCGGACATCTTAGCCCTGTAACCCACACCGACTAAATTCAGAACCTTGATAAACCCCTCACTCACGCCTTTCACCAAATTGGCTATAAGGGCTCGAGTCAGTCCGTGGTAAGGCTGAAGGAACCTGGACTTCCTTTTGGGGAGTACAACAACGCTCTCGCCTTCAATCTTTACCTTAAACTCTGGATGGATTTCTCTTGATAGCGATCCCTTTGGACCTGTTACGCTCACAACTCTACCCTTTATACCCAGCTTAACGCCTTCCGGTATGGATATAGGTTTTTTCCCAATTTTGGACATAATATAGACCTTATAGAAGTTAAATATCCAATTATTTACCAGATAAAGGCAAGAACCTCCCCCCCTATCCTCTCTCTACGTGCCTCTCTATCCGAAAGTATACCTTTGGAGGTTGAGATGATAGCAATACCCAGTCCCTCTTTTACTCTCGGCATATTCTTTAGGTCTGCATAGACTATTCTGCTT
>CAZRTU010000387.1:1199-1579 GCA_964603075.1 uncultured bacterium | reverse complement strand
CGATGCAGTATTTACAGGTCACTATCATATCTATTTTAGTGGTGAGTACGACGGAATTCTCTACACCAGTGTTGGAAGTTCAGGAGGAGATTGTACTCCGGGTCCAACCGGTATAGAATATCATTTTATGTGGGTTACGGTCGATGGGGAAGGAATATCCATAGCCCCCATCAAGATGGACGCCGTCTTACCATGGGAAGATGTAACGGCAGCAGACCTGAAATTCATCGACAAAATATACCTCTTGGGGATGAGCTTTCAAAAATCATTGCCTGTAGATAAAAATCTGAATCTCATCGAAAATAATTTAGTTGTCAAATTAAGAAACCTATCAGATTTCGAGGTCGATGATACTGTCCATTGGGAGGCTCCAGAAGCCT
>CAZRTU010000387.1:0-1189 GCA_964603075.1 uncultured bacterium | reverse complement strand
CCCGTGAAGATTCTCCCAAGAGACAGCATCCTTGCAAGTTTCAAGGTTGAGAAGAAAGGAGACCTCTATCCGGCACCATCTCTGTCTCTCGACTTCCCCTATTCCGAGGGCAAAACCTACCAAATTGAGAAATGGCTTACAATCGCCAGGAGGGCTTACTGTTATGGCGTAAAAACCCATATAACGATTGATGGGGAAATAAAAGAATCTGATTGGGAAGATCCTGTTACACTGTTTTTCTCGCCCCAGGGCAATCCTATGGAGATTGACCCTGTTCGTTTCTATTTTGCCCATGACCATGAAAACTTATTCATTGCAGCATACTGTAAGGAGTCGAATATGGACTCGATGGTCGCTACTGTAATCGAACACGATGGACCCGTTTACGGAGAAGACTGTGTGGGTTATTTCATCCAGCCCAATATAGATTTGGGAACAGTGTATCAGATCTATTTAAATTCGCTTGAGACGGTGTTCGATCAGAAGATATTAAAGACCCCCGAAGGAAAAATCGACGTCGACAGAGAATGGAATGGTATGTATGAGGTTGCTGCAATAAGAGGAAACGATTACTGGAGTATTGAGGCTCGTATACCCCTGAATCAATTTGAGTTTGCTCCGGGAGAAGAGTGGGGCATAAATTTCAGACGTAAACAGAAGAGATACAATAGCACTGCTGACTGGCAGGTGCCCATAAGCTATGACCCTTCGACTTACGGCTTCTTGATAATGAAATGAGAAAATTTAACAGGGATTGGAAGAGAACTAAAGGGATAAAGAATAAATAAAAAATTCTCTTTCAAATCCCGTCAAATCCCTGTTGAAAAAAGGGATAAATTAATAGAGGAAGGCGTGAAAATCTCCTGCGATCCTTTATTACTCTACAATTCTCTGTGTCCTCCGTGGTTAATTTTTTGACAATGCTTTTACTCTGAAAAGGAGGGAAAATGGGATGGCACTTTGATCTATTGACCAAGAAGGATAAAAAGCAGATGGACCTTCTCAAGGAGTCATATGGCGGTGCATCTGAAATTATGAAGACCATCGAGGAAAAGCGTGATTACAAGGTGAGGAAAGGGATTGCCTCAGAAAAGGGCTACGCAGAGACTCTAAAGAGAGCAGAGGAATATGCAAAATCAATCGCCAAGGTTGAAGACTTTATAGAAAAAGAGAATGTACAGATAACAAA
>CAZRTU010000386.1:0-1615 GCA_964603075.1 uncultured bacterium | reverse complement strand
ATAAAGGAAAATGACTAAGCGACTCGAAGACTCAACGACTCTATGACTATCTTTATTAACCCAATAAACAGGGTAAACTAAGTTATTTACATCTACTTTTTCCTTGACATTTCGCTGATTATGATGTAAAATCTCAAATTAGAAAACCTAAAGACATGAAGATTACCAGTGTAAAGACATACCCCATAAAGATGCCACTGAAACACCCATTCAGAATCGCCCTTGGCGAGAGAAAGAACTATGAAGGTGTACTCATTAAGATAGAGACGGATGTAGGAATATGTGGAATTGGTGAGGCAGCACCTTCGGCGAAGATAACTGGAGAGACCCCTGCCAGCGCGCTGGCAGCGATTGACAGGTTCGTTCCAATCCTTCTGGGGAAAAATCCTGAAAGGATAAGCGCTATTATGGAGGAAGTAAACTCCAATCTCCTCTATAACTATTCAGCGAAATGTGCTATTGACATTGCCTTACACGACATATCGGGTAAGACAGCCCAAAAGCCCCTAAAGGACCTGTTGGGTGTTCATAAGGATAAGATTGAAACCGACATAACAATAGGCCTTAAGAGCATACGAGAGACGATAATAGAGGCGAGGGAGATCCTCTCCAGTGGTTTTAGGATTTTAAAGGTCAAGATCGGTGAGGACACCGGGAAGGACGTAGAGAAGATAAAGGAGTTGAGAGGGGCAGTGGGAGAAGAAACGCTAATAAGGGTCGATGCGAACCAAGGATACACGGTAAATGAGGCGATGGATGTCGCCGAAACCCTGGCGAGATACAAGATCGAATTTATGGAACAACCCGTGCAATTCTGGGATGTCGATGGCATGAGGAGGGTAAGGAATTCCTCTCCTATACCCATAATGGCAGATGAGAGTATACACGCACCATACGATGCGCTCAGATTGGTTAGAGAAGAGGCATGTGACTACTTCAACATCAAACTTATGAGGGTGGGGGGGATAAGAGAGGCTGCCAAGATAGCCTCTATAGCAGAGGATGGAGGAATCAAATGTATGGTTGGTTGTATGGGGGAGAGCGAAATAGGAATTGCAGCTGCTGCCCACTTTGCCCTCGCTACCAGGACTGTCGCTTTCGCCGATCTCGACAGCCACCTGATGCTAAAAGAACGTATCTCAGAAGGGGGATTATCAATAGAGAGTGGGATTTGTGCCGTCTCTGACAGGCCCGGAATAGGGATTTTTTGGGGTTTCGATTAGCCTGAACAGATTACTCCCGTAATAAGGATACTAAACGATAAAACAGATCTGACTTGCCTGACGGCAGGGAGGTAGGCAATATTAGATATCAAAAATCAAATAGAAAACGGCAGCAATTAGCAAATAGAGCGACTGAGGACTAAAGACCGTATACTGAAGACCACGAAAGACAGTGAATATTAATGATCGAAAATTCAAAATGCTCTGAGTCCTCTGCGTGCTCTGTGGTTGAAATAGAGAGGTTAGGTGATTTTTCGCTTTTCACAAATTGTTCCCTGCCTGAAAACCATCATGGGGAATTGAATAAACAATATTGGCAAATTTCATAAGATTGTATCAACTGACTTATTCATCTCGTAACTTTGGGACATTCCCTAAAATTTATTTCCGTT
>CAZRTU010000385.1:0-1618 GCA_964603075.1 uncultured bacterium | reverse complement strand
ATGTCTGCAATTTAGGAGTAGATGTAATTATAACCCGAACCGTCAAAGAATAGCATAGTAAGTGTTAACAACTTGAAGTACTGAACTTACTATAAGAGGAGGTTATATGGCTACCTTAAGGGAAAAATTAAGAAAGGAAATCCCGGAAATGAGGGCACAGATCGACAAAATTCTCAGCAAAGATAGGGATGAGGTGATAGCTAACGCTACTGTCAAACAGATATACGGTGGTATGCGAGGGCTCATTTCTTTGGTTTGTAATTCCTCATATGTTGACCCTATGAAAGGGCTATATATAAGAGGAATTCCAATATCCGAATTGACGGACAGGATTCCCGAAGAGATTTTTTATCTCTTGTGTACAGGAAAACTGCCTGATAAAGACGCATTGAGACAGTTGCAGGAAGAGCTAAGTCTGAGAGCGGAAGTCCCAGAATGCGTGTGGGAAGTGATCTATGCTCTTCCCAGAGATACTCACCCAATGACAATGTTGAGTATTGCTCTTCTCTCTTTGGAGGGAAGTTCTGTTTTTAAAGAAAAGTATGCTTCCGGGCTTCGGAAGGTTGATTTTTGGGAGGCAACCCTGGATGATTCTCTGGAACTGCTTGCAAAGCTGCCTGTGATTGCCGCTGGTATTTACAGAATAAGATTCGCTAAGGGAGAACCGATTCCCTATGATCATTCTTTAGATTGGGGAGGTAACCTTGCAAATATGCTCGGCATACCCGACCCGACAGGAAATTTCGCTGATTTGGTCAGGCTTTATCTTGTCCTCCATTGCGATCACGAAGGTGGTAATGTGAGTGCATTTACGTGTCGTGTAGTTAATTCTGCCTTATCTAACCTCTACTATGCCGTATCAGCTGGTTTGAATGGCCTTGCTGGTCCTCTGCACGGTTTGGCAAATCAAGAGTGTCTTAAGTTTGTCTTGGCGATCCAGGAGAAATACAAAAAGGTTCCCACAAAAGAAGAATTGAGTGAATTTGTCTGGTCTACACTAAAATTAGGCAAGGTGATACCAGGTTATGGGCACGCTGTCCTGCGAGCAACTGACCCAAGGTTCACTGCCTTCTATAAATTCTGCGAAAGCCGCTGTAAAGAAGAAGAGACCTTCCGAATTGTAAAAGGCCTCTATGAAGTTGTGCCGGATATTTTAAAAGATTATGGAGGAGGGAAGATAGCTGATCCCTGGCCAAATGTTGACGCAATCTCAGGCTCTCTTCTGTTCCATTATGGTCTGGATATGTTCGACTTCTATACTGTTATGTTTGGTGTTTCGCGGTCTTTAGGCTTTTGTGCACAGGCGATTATGGCACGCGGTTTACAAGCACCTATTATCAGACCCAAGAGTATAACCAATGAAAGATTGGAGGCTATGCTCAAGGAGGCGAAGAAGGCAAAGAAATAAATAGTATATTAAGCAGATTTTATATTTAGAATGTCCTTGGTTTCAAATCCAAGAAGTAATATTAGTGCCAGTAACTGTTAGACTGCGTGAAAGGATAAATCATGGGTCTTAACATAGTACAAAAGATTATAATAAAACACGTTCTGGAAGGAGTGTTGAGAGCAGGTCAATCTATAGGCGTAAAGATTGATCAGACTTTGACACAGGATG
>CAZRTU010000384.1:0-1631 GCA_964603075.1 uncultured bacterium | reverse complement strand
GCCTCAATTAGAGGGACAGACAAAGATGAAACTTGGTAATACAGAGGTAAAGGGATTGGTCGAATCGGCGGTAATAGAATATCTCGGGATATATTTTGAGGAGAATCCTAATGTAGTTGATAAGGTAATTAAGAAGGTTTATGCAGCGGCAAAGGCGAGGATTGCCGCCAGAGAAGCAAGGGAGCTTGCTCGTAGAAAGAATGCCCTCGAGGTTTCTCCGCTCCCGGGCAAGCTCGCGGATTGTATTTCGAAGGATGTCGATACAGCCGAGCTATTTCTTGTGGAAGGTGACTCTGCGGGAGGGTCGGCCAAACAGGGTAGGGATAGAAATTTCCAGGCTGTACTTCCACTTAAGGGTAAGATACTAAATGTTGAGAAGTCCAGGGTAGATAAGGTCTTATCGAATGAGGAGATAAGAACAATAATATCTGCCATAGGCATAGGAATAGGGGATGAGGTAGAACCACTTGAAAGACTGAGATATGGTAAGATAATTATAATGGCTGATGCAGATATTGATGGTGCTCACATATGCACACTTTTACTCACTCTTTTTTATCGTTACGCCAAAAGCCTTGTAGAAGAGGGTCATCTATATGTAGCACAGCCTCCCCTGTACCGCGTAAAGGCTGATAAAAAGCTTGTATACCTTTACTCAGATGAAGAATTAAGCAAGATACTAAAGGAACGTGGCAACAAGATCGACATTCAGAGGTACAAGGGACTCGGTGAGATGAATCCCATCCAGTTATGGGAGACTACCATGAATCCGGAGAACAGAATACTGAAGAAGATTGAGATCGAGGACCTGTATGACGCCGACATGACATTTAACATTCTCATGGGGGGTAACGTAGAACCAAGGAGGCAATTTATCGAAGAGAATGCCAGATTTGTGGAAAATCTGGATGTATAGCTCGTAAATTAGAGAAGTCTTTTCAGCTTAGTTCTTAAAAGCTTCTTGGCCCTTGATACTCTTACCTTGGCATTGGTTTGGGTTATTCCTAATTCTTTTGTTATCTTTCCATAAGGGTAGCCCTTAATTTCTCTGAGTATAAATGCCTCCCTGTATTTATGAGGTAGCTTCTCTATCTCTCTTTTGATTAATCTCTTAACTTCCTCTCTTGATATCTCATCGTCAAAGGGTATTGAGAGGGTTCCGTGGAACTTAGGATCTTGTATAGAGATCTCTGTCTTTTTACTCCTCAATCTCATAAGTGCAAGGTTTCTTGCTATACCTATCAACCATGAGCTGAATTTTGTCTCTTCTCTCAGGCTTCCCAGACGTTTGTAGGCTATAAAAAAAGCCTCCATTGCTATATCCATTGCATCATCTCTGTCTCGCAGGATTCTAAACACGGTATTGTATATCTTCCCTTTATACCTCTTCAATAACACTTCAAAAGAACGTTCGTCTCCCGCCTTTGCCCTTATTACGAGCTCTTTATCTTCCATTTTTTAGAGGTGTTTTGGTTGGCTGAAGTTAGCTGTAGTGAGATTTACTTTAATACTCTAGGAGGCTCCAAGAACCTTTAGATAAGATTTTATTCGCTCCTCAATATCATCCCTGTCGAGGATGTCTCTCGATACACATATCCCATCAACTCCATGTCTGACTATTGGTTGTATCT
>CAZRTU010000383.1:0-1643 GCA_964603075.1 uncultured bacterium | reverse complement strand
TACCAGGCGATACCCTTAGGTATTTTATTACCGTGTATGACAATGATACATTTAACGGGCCTAAGGCGACAATGTCACCGGTATACAGTATCCGTTTTCCTCTCCTTGATGAACTATATGACGAGTTTACATCAGAGAGTGACAAAGTTACAGGTAACGTTGAGTCGCTACTTGAGCGTCTCGAAGATCTAGAGAAGAGACTCGAGAAGATAACAGAGAGTGGTGAGATTACAGCCAGAGACAGAGAGGCAATCGAGAAAGTACTCTATGAACATGAGGAGCTTGAGAATGAATTTGCAGATATCTCGCGAAAAACCCAGGATCTTATATCCAAGATGGAGAACACTATATTCCTCGACGAAGAGAGCATGGAGAAGATGAGAGAGATAGAGGAACTCATGAGAGAAGTAGAGACAGAAGAGGTGAAGAAGGCTCGGGAAGAACTGATGGATGCCCTTAAAGAAAATCCCCAGATGCTTGAAGAGGCAATGAGAAATTTTAATATTACCGAACAGGAGTTCCAGAAGAGACTTGAGAATACACTCGATTTTCTCAAACGTCTTAAAAACAGCCATAGGTTGAGCGAGATACTCGAGAAGCTTGACGATTTAAAGAACAAACAGGATGAGGTAAAGGAAGCCCTGCAGGCAGGTGCTAAGCCTGAAGAGCTTGCCTCTGATGAGGGCATCCTTAACCAGGAGATGAGTAGATTATCCGAAGCTTTGGAGGAACTGTCCCATGAGATGCGCCAGATGAGCAAAGAATTGCAGAATGCAGGCGGCCAGACAGGTGATATTGCAAAAAAAATGATGGATGTGCAGATGAGTATGCAGATGGGGAATTCACCAACCTCCGATATGGAGGAGATATCGGAAGAGATATCATCTCTTTCCCAGGACCTGCAGAGCCTCCGTGATATGATGATGGGGGGATTTACTGCACAACTTAAGGAAGAGTTGAGGAGAAATCAACTTGCAACCATCAACCTATCGGGTGAACAGGAGGAGATACTGAAGGAGAAAATTTCTCCAGTATTTGCCACCAGAGAAAAAGCTCTTTTGAATGGTGTATACCTACTCAGGGATAATGTTCTCAGGATGTTATCCGCCCTACCAACAACAGACGGAGGAACGGTGTCAATACTTGAGTCTGCCACTTCAGAGGCGAAGAAGGCAGTCGAGAAGGCTGACAAGGGGGATATGTATAGGGCAAAGGAGGCTGGGAAAGCCGCTATGGGACTACTTAATTCGGTGGCTTTTGAACTTTTTGCCCTTGAAGATGCCATGAAGGGAATGGCAGGAGCCATGCCATCTCTGGCACAGTTTTTTCAAAACCTTGCTAATATGGCTCAGTCTCAGATGGGACTCAATCAATTAGCCCGAAGTCTCTTTCCGATGAGTATAGGAGAAAGCGGGATTAGCCAAGAGCTAATGGAGCTCGCAAGATCCCAGTCAGATATTGCAAAGAGACTCAGGGAGATCGCTCAAGGGTCAGAAGGAAGGGTTCTCGGTGACCTTGAGGGGATAGCGGGAGAGATGGAGTCGGTTGCAGCTGACATCGAAAAATATGGATTATCTGAGGAGATATTAAAGAGACAGGAGAAACTAATGAAGTATCTTCTCACGGCTCAAAAATCATTATAT
>CAZRTU010000382.1:1323-1644 GCA_964603075.1 uncultured bacterium | reverse complement strand
AGTATAGCCTTCCGAGACTTTCTCATAATCTCCATAATAACCATACTGTTACTCGTATTTCTTCCAAACTTTATTCGCTTCGAGATATTCCTTGTATTTTTCAAGCAATATGCAGGATGGAGGATTATAGAGATATTTACTGCGACTCTGGTTGTTTTCTTCGGTATCAGTGTTTTTACAGTACTCAGATGGAAGGAACTCAGATTTGAGATAGCCCAAAGAATGCTTGCAGAAAGGGCGCAAAAAGAAAGCGAAGAAAGATTCAGGAGGATGGCTGATTATAGCCAAGACGGTTTAAGGATTGTTGAAAATGGTAAGGTT
>CAZRTU010000382.1:0-1313 GCA_964603075.1 uncultured bacterium | reverse complement strand
GTATACGTTAATGAACGAGCCTGCGAAATTTTCGGATGCTCAAAGAGTAAGATCAAGAAATTAAGTAGCTTTGACTTAGCCGCACACGAGGAGAAAGAAAGACTTAAAGATATTTTTGACGAGGCTGAGGTGACAGGAGAGATACCCAAAGAGATAAGATTCTGGATTCAAAGAGATGATGGCACGCGTCGCTATATCCAGAATCGCTACTCTATAGCTAAACAGGGGAACAGAATAATTAATAGTTTTGTCTTTACCACAGACATCACAAGCTTGATGAAGGCAGCCGAAGAATTGAGAAAGCACAGGTATCATCTTGAGGAGTTAGTAGAGGAGCGTACAACACAGTTAAGAGAGATTAACGAGGAGTTAGAATCTTTTACTTATTCTGTTTCTCATGACCTTCGGGCTCCCCTCAGAGCAATAAGAGGATTCTCTGAGGCTCTTTCAGAAGATTATATTGAAAAAATTGGTTCAACAGGTAGGGAATATATCAAAAGAATTACAACCTCTGCAGAACATATGGACACCCTGATAAATGACCTACTTGCCTATAGCAGGTTGGCTCGTGCAGAATTAAAGTCCCAATTGATTGATTTAGATGCCGTGGTTAAAGAGGTGCTGGAGGAATTGGAGGAGGAGATTAATAAGAAGAATGTAAAGGTATCTATAGACGGATCTTTACCGAGTGTTAAGGGTCATCATGCGACTTTAATCCAGGCCGTCTCGAATATTCTAACAAACGCATTAAAATTTGTGTCTTCAGGTGTGCAACCGCAGATTAAGATATGGTCAGAAGAGAATGGTCAAACTGTTCGTCTTTTTGTAAAGGATAATGGTATTGGAATAGAACCGGAACATCAGGAACGTATCTTCCGTATTTTTGAACGGCTGCATGGGAGAGAGACCTATCCAGGCACTGGAGTTGGTTTGGCAATCGTTCGTAAAGGCATAAAGCGATTGGGAGGGAAGGTCGGGGTAGACTCGGCTCCTGGTAAAGGCAGCACGTTCTGGATAGAATTACCCAAAAAGTGAGTTGAATATGCTTTCCTCAAACCCTAACATATTATTAGTTGAGGACGATCCCAATGACATCTTACTTATAAAGCGTGCCTTTGAAAAGATTAGAGTATCCTATCCAATCCGTGTGGTTGAAAACGGAGAAATTGCTGTAGAGTACCTCGCAGGTGAAGGAAAATATACGGATAGAGCTAAATACCCTCTGCCTTCTCTGATACTCCTCGATATAAAATTACCTCGGAAATCTGGTCTGGAAGTACTGGAGTGGCTGAGGCAACAACCGGGAATAAAGA
>CAZRTU010000381.1:0-1662 GCA_964603075.1 uncultured bacterium | reverse complement strand
GGAAAGATAGGGAGAGCAGGGTCGAATTCACCCAAAGAGAGCTAACGATAACGGGAGAGGGTTTTCCTGAACTGGTCTTCTTTGATGTTATAGGTATCAAGAGGGGAGCGAGAATCCTCGCAGAATCTCCCGATATAAAGAGTGCGCAGGGCAACATGCCGGTCTTCGCAGTAATGGGATACGGTAAGGGCGAGATATATAGTATCGCCTCTGAAAATCTCGTGCCCATCTCATTTTCACCAAGGGAAGACCACCTTTTCTGGACAAGGCTTATAAGGTGGATTTCTAAGAGGGAGGAGAAGATCCATATTGAGACAGATAAGGTAGTTTATATGTCTGGCGATGATATAAGGATAACAGCTGAGACCAGAGATGTTATTGACGAGGAGATATTCGTTGAGATTAAAAACACCGAAGATGGAGGTTCGGCTGAGGGATATCGAGAATCGTGGTATTTATACAGGAAGACTCCCAAGAGGTATGAGATTATTATAGACTACCTACCGCCTGGCAGATATGAGTATACATCAAAGGTTGGAGATAGGCACATAAGTGGTGAGTTCTATGTAGAACAACCCACTCCTGAGAAGCCCACCCCTTACGCTGACAGGGGGCTTCTCAGCAGATTATCCTTAAATAGCGGAGGCAGGGTTATTCACAGCCCCGAGGAGATACAGGTTCACATGAGCGATGAGAAGTTGAAGTCACCACTTTTGCCCTCAAAATCACCGATTCTTCTTGCGCTTATAATTGTGCTACTCTCTATAGAATGGTGGTATCTCAGGAGATAGCGATTTCTTAGGGCGATGGGCAATAGGCGATGGGCAATAGGTACTATGAACTACGAACTATGCACTATGAACTAGGGACTTCAGGTATAAGGGATAAGGGAAATAGAGGATAGATGATTTTTAGCAAATAGTTCCTGGTGGTTAGGTTTTTGACAATACTTTTGCAGGGATCAGGAGGTCTTATGGTATATCTTGATCATAACGCCACCACACCGATGGATGAGAGGGTGCTCTCAAAGATGGAGCCGTATTTTATAACCAATTTTGGCAATCCCTCTTCACTGTACAGAGCGGGACAGGAAGCCAGGGAGGCTGTTGAAGATTCGCGGGAGAAGATTGCAGATTGTCTCGGTTGTTCTCCCCAGGAGATATATTTTACTTCCGGAGGAACCGAATCCAACAACCTTGCGATAAAGGGCACTGCTTGGAGACAGAAGAAGGGAAACCACATAATAACATCGAGAATAGAACACCATGCAGTATTGAATCCTTGCAGGTGGCTTGAGAGCGAAGGATTCAAGGTGTCTTATATACCAGTGGATTCGGAGGGAATAATAGATGTAGATGCATTGAGAAAGACAATTACTCCGAAGACCATCCTCATAACGGTTATGTGGGTAAACAACGAAATAGGCACAATACAGCCAATTGAAGAGATAGCCAGAATCGCCGGGGAAAGGGGTATATACTTTCATACAGACGCTGTACAGGCAATAGGAAAGATCCCCGTAGACCTGGGTGAGGTAAGTATCAACATGATGTCTATCTCTGGGCACAAGTTATATGGTCCAAAGGGCATAGGAGTTCTCTATCTCAGAAGAGATACCCACATTGATCCACTCATTCACGGCGGTCATCACGAAATGGACCT
>CAZRTU010000380.1:0-1663 GCA_964603075.1 uncultured bacterium | reverse complement strand
GTTCTGCACCAGGGAGACATACACTTAAGGGGCGGTAGGGCTGAAGATGCTTTGTACCTTATAGATGGTGTCGACTTTACTGACTTACTCTTCAGTACACCTTATATGCCTATAAACTTCAACGCCTTATCGAAGATGTGGGTAGAACTTGATGGATTCGATGTTCGGTACGGCAACACAATGTCAGGAGTCGTGAATATGAGTACGAGAACAGGCAAGGATTATTACACAGGAGATCTCGAATATTCAACTAACGGCAGATTCGACGAGCAACGGCTCAATATCAATCTGGGTGGTCCATTCAGAATAAACAGGGATATGACATTCTTCGTCTCCCTTAATAACTTCAAAACAAACGATTATTCTCAGAGCATCATACGAAAGTCAAACAACGACCTTGAGAGCATAAGTGGAACAGGTAACCTTGCATGGAATCCCATGAATTCTCTGAGGATTACCCTGAGAGGAGACCTGCTATCTCAGGACTTTCGTCTGTATGACCACTCAAGGTCTCGTGGTGGATGGGATGAGGACTTTCCTCTCTATAAATTCCGCTACTCGGGTCTAAATCTCACACTAAATCACAATATCAACCAGAGTATCTCATATAACATCAAAGCGGGTTATCTCAAATCAACTATGAATGCCAGTTCTCAAAATGGCAGTCACTACAACGACTGGAAGGCAATTGGAGTCCGATTACCCTGGGTCTCTGTGGCGAGAGATTCAGGTTGGTATGACCCCGAGACGAGAAGATGGTCGGATGGCTGGAGTGAAGAGAAGGCATGGATATGGTACTATGAGTACGTTGCAGATTATGGCTACTGGGATGAAAATACTGAAAAGTGGTACTGGACAGGAAGAGATACCCTCGAGAAACTTCAGCATGCAATCGAGGCTCTGAACCAAAGATACTACGAGATAAACGAATGGATGTTCACTGATGACAGTCTTGGTATATATTATCACGAGTTTGACTTAGAAAAATTTATTGAGGATATCAAGAGATGGTGTCAAGACACCACCTTCACCGCCGATTCTATTGAGCCAAGTGGAAATATGCATTACATAAGATACAACAGTGATGAATTTGGGCGTTTCAATTACAACTTCATTCCCTTCTGGTATGAGGAAGAAAACTCTAATGTCTTTCTGGACTTTTTTATGAACTCCAGACTGGGTAAATATAATAAAGTTAGACTTGGTGGTTCATTCAAGACTTATGCACGGAACGCAACCAATATCCAATTTATAAATCAAACTCCTTACCTGGACACCTACAAGGGAGAACCTTTTCTTGCAGCAGTCTATCTATCAAATAGAATTGATTATAAAGACTTTGCCGTTAATGCTGGATTAAGGCTCGATTATTTTGACCCGAGGGTGGATAATGTCAATCCCAAGCATAGCCTAAGCCCAAGGATTACCACTGCTTTTTCACCTACTCCATCTACTACAATATATGTTAACTGTGGTAAGTTTGTTCAGCTCTCCGGGTTAGAGTATGCCTATTATAATATTGATACTAATCTTTACGTAAATGATATAGTTGGGAATCCCAACATTTCTTGGGAAGAAGCGATGATGTATGCCATTGGTATTAGTAGCAAGGCACCCTATGGATTAAAGTTGGATGCTTCATTTTACATTAAAGATATGAACA
>CAZRTU010000379.1:0-1673 GCA_964603075.1 uncultured bacterium | reverse complement strand
GGCAGTAGAGGAAGAGACAGGACTCAAGGTTATATCGATGGTCTCACCCAAGAGCCATGTTGATAATACAATTATCAAACACTATCTTTAATTTATGGAATAATAAATCTCCAAAATTCTTATGCTGAGAGACGATATTTTTAAAGTCGATGTTGAGAGGGAGAATATAAGAGAGGAAGATCCCTTCACACTTGCGGTGGTTTTTATAGAGATGGGATTGATAGAGTTCGCATGGGAAGAACTTAAAAAGGCAAAGAAGGAAGCAAAGGAACCGGCGAAAGCGAGAGAGTTACTCGGACTTTTATATCTTGAGACAGGAGAACCCGAAAAAGCTATAAAGGAATTTAGAGACGCTATTGATATGGTTGATGACTTTTCTGCTATGGCAGCGAGACTATACTATAACCTGGCGAGCGTATATGAGAAGACTGGAGACCCTGAAGAGGCACTTAAGACTTATGAGGCAGGGTATATAAGGGACATCTATTATAAGGATATAGAAGAGAAGATAACGCAGTTGAGGCAGCAGAGAAGAAAGTAATTTTATTTAGGTCTTTTTCTGATTACTCATTAAAGTTTGCTCATCAACGGTTCTGTAATCTTTAGAGAGGACTTAATATGAAAGAGAATATATGGGACAGAGCGAAGGCGAAAGGGATTATCAGCGATTCGCAACTCAAAGAGGGTATCGAGCATCAGAGAAACGAGGGGGGGGAACTCGAACATTGCCTTTTCGAGATCGGGGCACTGGATGAGGAAAAATGGATTGACTTTCTTGTCAAGGATTATGGTTGTCACATCCTTGACCTTGATAAACTTGAAATTGATGAAGAGGCTGTTAGAGCCATTCCGGCTCGAGTGGCAAGAAGGTTATTGGTCATACCGGTGAGAAAGGCTAGAGATGCCCTGGCGGTTACTATGCTGAATCCTCTGAATACTAATACCCTTAAATTCGTCTCTCAAATCACAGACTACGAGATATTGCCGTTTGTCAGTAAAAAGACTCAGATAGAAAAGGCAATAGAGGCCTTTTATGCAGGGAGGGGCGAGGGGAAACTGACTATTTTCCCCATCTTAGAGACAATGGAGGGAATTCCACTGAAGGAAGAATTCTCATTTGGTAAGTTTATCGTTGACCGAGGAAACGAGTTTGCCTACTCTCTTGCACTTTCTGTTTCCAAGAGTTATAATGAGGACTACAATCCTTTATTCATATGGGGTGATGTGGGTCTGGGAAAGACGCATCTTTTGAACGCAATCGGGAACTCCCTGAGGGATGAATCCACTGACCGGAATTTTTGTTATACTACATCAAAGAGATTTGTCAATGGATTGCTTACCGCCATACAGGAAAATACACTGAAAGAATTTCAGGATAGATATGGCACATTGGATGTTTTGCTACTTGATGATGTTGAGTTTCTTATAGGAAGAGAAAGGACACAGGAAGAGTTCTTCCATATATTTGACCTCCTTCGCCATCGGAGATGTCAGATAGTTTTGACCAGTGATAGACCGCCAGAGCAATTGACCGCTCTTATGAAGCGGCTAACATCAAGGTTTGCCTCAGGTGTAGTTGTCGAGATAGAAGAACCCGATTTTGAGACGAAGATGGCAATCTTGAAAAAAAGGGCGGAGGACCAAAAGATACCCGACGAGGTTATAGAATTCAT
>CAZRTU010000378.1:0-1675 GCA_964603075.1 uncultured bacterium | reverse complement strand
CAGTGTGCGGCAAGACCTCAACGGCGATGATACCACATGAGACCATAGTTGGGGACGATATAGCCTATATAAGGAAGAGAGGCAATAGGGCATACGCAGTGAACGTGGAAGCCGGGGTTTTTGGCATAATAATGGGTGTAAATTCCAAGGATGACCCCATAGTATGGAAGGCACTACATTCACCAAACGAGATCATATTCTCCAATGTACTGATTACCGATGATAAGAACGCATACTGGATTGGAAAGGATGGCGATATACCCCGGGAGGGTAAGAATCACTCTGGAGATTGGGTGGTTGGTAAGAAGGATAGAGAAGGTAATGAGATAACACCGTCTCACAAGAATGCGAGATTTACTATTTCACTTAAGTCTCTAAAGAACATCGACCAGAAGCTTAACGATCCCGGAGGAGCAGAGATAGGTGGACTTATCTATGGTGGTAGGGATTCAGATACCTTGCTACCTGTACAGGAGTCTTTCGACTGGACTCATGGTATAATAGCAAAGGGCGCATCGCTGGAGTCAGAGACAACTGCAGCGACACTCGGTAAGGAGGGCGTTAGAAAGTTCAATCCTATGTCAAACCTCGACTTTCTCTCTGTACCAATCGGTAAATATATAGATATGAATCTGAGGTTTGGTAACTCTATGGCAAAACCACCTAAGATATATGGTGTAAATTACTTCCTAAAGGACAAAGATGGTAATTTTTTGAATGAGAGGATTGACAAGGGAGTCTGGCTTAAGTGGATGGAACTGCGCGTACACGATGAGGTCGATGCGCTTAAGACTCCGACCGGATACATTCCCAAATATGAGACCCTCAGAAAGATCTTTAGGGAGCTTTTGGACAAGGACTATACAAGAAAGGAGTATACACAGCAGTTTACAATAAGGGTTCCAGAGAGCCTCGCCAAGATCGAGAGAATAAAGAAGATATACAAGACCACTGTTAAAGATACCCCACCTATTCTCTTTAAGCTTTTAGAAGAGGAAAGAGAAAGATTAAACAAGGCAAGAGAAAAATATGGAGATTATATAACGCCAGAAAGGTGGGAAGAGTGAAATTCAATGGTATTTTAGTCTAAATTGCATTCCTTCTATTAATCTCGTGAACCAAGTCTTTTATCTTTTGGAACTTATTATAGTCCTTTAATCTGTATAGAGGGAAGGCGGTATTGTTTTGTAAGAGAGGATCTGCATCAGGTGGTAGCCCTGATTTTTTATAGTCAGGAGTTCCTGGTATGGGAGAGTATTCCTCGAGAAATATCCTCGCTTTCGCGGATGCCACAAATTTAACAGTCTCACTGACCTCTGAGGGTTTCTGCTCTGGCAGTCCAATCATCACATATACACCGATATCCTTGGAGGCGTATCCAGCCTCCTTCAGATAATCAATTGCCCTCAGGAATTCTCTATTCGTTGACTTTAGTCCCGATTTCTCCTGTCTTACTGCAGACATAGTCTCAAGTCCCAGTCTCGGCTGTATAAATCCAGAATCCTTCAGAAGTCCTGCCAGCTCAGGAGTGATAAACCTTATGTTAAGCCCATTGGGTGTGTGGAAGTTTACTCTTATATTTCGCTTTAAATGCTCTTTAAGGATAAGAATTATATGATCTTCTGCTTTATAAAGGAGAGCATCGTCATAGAAGGAAAAATTCTTCACCTCGTAG
>CAZRTU010000377.1:0-1702 GCA_964603075.1 uncultured bacterium | reverse complement strand
CCAAAGACATTTGCTAAATGGGGTATCACCATCGCCTTGTATGTATTTATCCATCCAAGCCTCGAAACTATTACAAATTGAGGAATCATAAACATCATCCCTGGGACCATCATGGCAGAGAGAAATAGAAAAAAGAGACCGCTCTTAAAGAAAAACCTCCGTTTGGCAAATGAATATGCAGCAAGGGTTGCGAAAAGGGTTGAAAAAGTGGCACCCAATGCTGCAACGACAAGGGAATTAACAAAATACCTCCAGAACTTATATTGCGTAAAGACCAGCCTGAAATTCTCGAGGGTTGGATTCTCAGGAATAATCGTCATCGACAGACCGGTTCCCTGAGGTTTGAAGGATGTTATCATCATCCAGAAGAAAGGGAAGAGCACTATGATAGCGAGGATTATGAGGAATATATATATAAATAGCCTTTTTCCCATGAATTACCTTTCTCTCAAAAGTCTGAAACTTATAAGCGATATTGTGAGTGAAATTATAAGAAGAAAAAAGGATATTGCAGCAGCATACCCCAACTTTAGTGAACGAAATTCCCTGAATAGATACATACCGGTTACCCTGGTTACACCGACCACATTTCCCTTTAAGTTAATCATGGGTCCACCATCTCTTGTCATGCCATAGAACTCAGCAAATGCAGACAGAGCTGCAATAGTTCCGGTTATTACAAGGAACAGAATCACTGGTTTTATAAGGGGTATGGTTATATATCTGTGTTTAGCAAATCCCGAGACACCATCTATAGAAGCCGCCTCATAAAGGGATTGTGGTATGTTATCTATCGCAGCTATGAATAGAATCATCCCGAATCCTGCATTTTTCAATGTCATTGCAGCGACTATTGCGGGCATCGCCGTAGATGGTGTAGATAGTAAAGCTGGAATCTTTATACCAATCGCATCGAACAAATTCATTACTACGCCATATGGACTTGAATATAGGATGGTCCACACGATGGCAACCACAAAAACGTCGAGAACAAAAGGAAGAAAGAAACACGCTCTAAAGATTCTACCACCCTTAATCCGTTCTATCATCAAAATAGCGAGAAGAAATGAAAAGGCAATACCAATAGGGATAGAGAGAGCTGCGTAGTATAATGTTATTAAAAGTGCCCACCAGAATTCAAAATCCTGGGTGAGTTTCAAATAATTTTTACCCCCCACAAACTTCAATCCTCCGAATACATCGTAGAGGTCTGTAACTTTATGGAAACTAAGGATAAGCGAGTAAATTATGGGATACAGCAAGAAAATGCTGAAGACAATGAGGAAGGGAATTATCATAGAGTAGGATATAAGATTCTCTCTGCCTGATACAGAGTTATTTCTGAAGATAGACCTCATTTTATTCTTGACTTCCTATTTTTTAGAGTTCGGAAAATTATATCACACAATGAATTCTTTGTCAAGAAAAAAACTTGACAAATCTATCACTCTGATATATAATGCAATGAATTAAAATATGTTATATCTAATCTAATAGGAGTCAATATGAAAAAATACGTTATTACCATCTTACTACTGCCAGCGTTGTGTATCTATGCTGGTACTACCGGTAAGATCACTGGAAGAGTGGTCGATAAGACGACAGGTGAATCACTCCCTTTTGTTAACATAATCATCGAAGAGACAACCCTCGGGGCTGCTTCCGATGCGGAGGGTTATTATATAATCCTCAACGTATCCCC
>CAZRTU010000376.1:0-1703 GCA_964603075.1 uncultured bacterium | reverse complement strand
ACTCAAGATGATTGGATGTTCCTGATGTCTGAATGTACCAGTTTAACGCGCCGTCCGTGGTTTTCAATATCCTACCATTATTTCCCACTACCCAACCAGTGTCGATATCAGTAAAGAAAATGGATCTGAGATGATTTGAGACACCAGATGTCTGGGGATTCCAGTTAATACCACCGTCTGTTGTGTGTAAGATAGTACCCTCACCTCCTGCTACCCAACCATTTTTCGAATCAACGAAATAGACGCACTCAAGATAGTTGTTGGTGCCAGAGCTCTGAGAGTGCCAGATTGCTCCCCCATCAATCGTGGACAGTATCTTACCCCAATCTCCTGCGGCATAGCCGGTATCAGCATCTACAAAATAAACGGAGTAAAGCCAATGGTCAGTCCCAGATGTTTGAGTATACCATCCTTCCTGAGCAAGTGCTGTTGCCACAAGGAATGTAGCACAAAATATAAAAGCAAGTTTTTTATACGTAAGCACCTCCGAGTATAATATTAAAATGGATTCACTCTAATTTAGTACATCAAAACAACTTATAATAGGACGCAGATTATCGCAGATTCACACAGATAATTAGGAAGAAAGGATTCTCCTTTAAAAATCAGTGTCTTTTAAAAAAAGACGCAGGTAAACAGATTGATAAATGAAGAATTTAGGTCACTTGCTAATCAGAGCTCATCAGTGTAAATCAGTGTCAAAAATTGGACGTAGATGAACACAGATTAAGAAGACTGAAGACCAGAGATAAACGACCTCCTGCCTACGACTGGCACTACTTCCTCCTGTAGGTTACTCTGAAATCTCTGGTTACCTCTCTTACCAATCTCTCAACCAAATCTCCGTATGCCTCATCAGGATTGGTAGCATCAAAGCTGAATATATCTCCGGAAATTATGCCAACGTGAGCCACCTCCTCCGTGCCCGTCCCTGAGTCTGTCCAGACAGTAGCGCCATCCTCCGTCTCTACCATCCTCACAGTAAGAGTAGCATCCACCTCTGCACTGAATCTTATTAATTTAGCCAGAGCAAGCAAATCGACCATAGGCCTGATGTCTGATACATCTAAGTCGCCTACAATAACGGCTGTTACATTATATTTCTCTCCTATTGCCTTAATTGCATCTGCATTAATTCTATCTTTTCCTATTTCAGGAAGAATCTCCTCTTGGGTACCAAGCTCTATAATTTTTACCCCTATTTGGTCCTCGGTGATCGCCTCCAGGAACTTCTGTGTCGTATACTCGTTCAGATTTCCTTCGACATTAGAGGTAAAAGTGACCAGCCCCAGCACCTCGTATTCCAAGAGGTCTATCGCAGGCGGCACCATCACCTTCGGACCACACCCAAAGATTATAACTAAGACTGCACATGTTGATATGAAGACCTTTAAAAAACCCCTCATCTTTACCTCCCTGATTGAATAAAGAATGTTATACAGGTCAACTGAGGAGTCCACCTATGATGAGTTCGACTGCTTCGTCCTCTGTAAGCCCGCGTGACATCAGAGTTTCCAGTTGCTTGTTGTCAACACTGCCAATGGCGGCCTCATGAGTTACATGGGCTTTGGAATGACTCACCTCCACTATGGGAACGGCCGTTGCAACTGCCTCGTCCTGGACAATCTCCTTACAGTCAACGTGTCCTCTTGCATAGGGCGCAGTAGCGGTTATCTTGTTGTTGACCTCTGCTCTTGCTCTAT
>CAZRTU010000375.1:0-1735 GCA_964603075.1 uncultured bacterium | reverse complement strand
ATGTCAATCTTTTATCTCAGACAACTATAATCATGAAACAACTAAAATGGAAGATGCATTATTGAATAAATGGTATGATTTTGAATATAAAATAGGTGATGAAAGAACAAAAGAATACAAACAGATTAAAGGAGTCATTGGAGCAATGAATGAATATTTGGATATATGGAAACTATCTAAAGTTGATAAATTTACTTTAGGTCTACACTTCAAGGCAAAAGGAATCGCTTATGATGCATTTGTGAAAATGAATGATAAACAATATAAGGAGATATTTGGTCGCAAAGCACTGAGAATGATGGAATATATGAGAATTTTAGGAACAATTACCAAAGTTTTTGAGGGATCTATGTTCTTATTGGAGGGTGGTAGGTCATGATTCGTTGCCCACATTGTTCAAATAAAATGCTGATGTCCCCAGAAGGACTCAGATGTAAAGTATGTGGGTATCTTGAGACAGATCGTGCTTATGTCGATAAAGTAACTAAAGAGGAGCAAGATCGTCGTCTTTCTCTTTTCAAATTACTCGTTATAGGAGACATCACCGAAGAAAGATATGAGGAGTTGAGATGCAAATGAGCAAAATACTCAAATCGGGAAAAAAATCATGTAATGGAGCGTGAAAAATGAAGGATCGAATAGATAAAACAATGGAAAATTCCCATGTAGAGAGAAGTGGGAAAGAGGAGAAAGGATTATGAAAGTATTTTTGACTGCTGATCGAATTGCCACATTGGAGATAATAGAGAAATACATTCCTACTAATTATGGCATCCTCGTACCCCGAAATACCTCTAAAAACTTTCTTGAAAGAGTAAGCAGACTACCCCATGAAAAGATATTAGATAGTGCTATTTTCCATGGTGATATTTCTCCAGAAAATTACTTAGAGATCGGCAGGGAATATAATTTCGATATGGTGTTAGCACAAGATGTTCTTTTCGATAAAGATAAAACGATAGATAAGTTTAGGAAACTTGAAGAGATATATTTTGATGATAATTACCCTTTTGAGATTCTTCCTATTCTACAAGGTAAGGATATAGAGGAGTATGTACTTTCTGGAGAAATATATCAATCAATAGGATATTATCGAGTTGCAATAGGAGGAATGTTGAGAAATTATGTACATTACAGGTGTAGGACCGTAGACGAAGCTTTGTTGTTTTCCATCTTACCTGAGATAGTTAGCAGATTCTCGCATGTCTTTGTACTTGGTGCGTATTCTCCAAAGCGTGAGGAGAAACTTAGGTATATGGGTGTTTGGGGTAGTGATTTTAAGGGGTATCAGTTTAGATACAAATATGGAGTTTCAAGAGAGGAGAGACAAAGGCAGATAGGAAAGTGGGTCCTCAAGAACATACATTCTTATGACCCTTGCCTAGAAACTCAGAACCCTATTAGAGATGTCATTGAAAAAGTGGAGGCATCGGGATGAGAATTTCGTATATACATTTAATAACGAGGTATAAACATGACTGAAAAAAGAAAAATTTATCAAACAGGAAATAAAGATTACAAATCGTTAGCATGTACAGTTCCAGCCTTTTTTAGATACATTTTTGATCTTGATCGAGGAGATATTCTGGATTGGGACCTTGAAAAGGTAAAGGGTGAATGGTGCATAGTAGTACGCTCTGAAAAAATAAGAAATAAGTTTGGAAGTAAAAATGTGGAGGTCACATCATGATGGATGATATGAAAGTCCAGAAGTGTGCTATCTATGTCCGGGTAT
>CAZRTU010000374.1:0-1756 GCA_964603075.1 uncultured bacterium | reverse complement strand
CCCGATATGAAGGAGTGTGTCGAATTGAAATACAGATATATCCACACCCCTGTTGATATTATACCGAGATACCCCAGAGTGCCTTGCCAGGGTATATTTTGTATCTGTGACAATACTATAGCGATAAAGGATATAAAGGCAGAAGATTTAATTCATATAGGTAATGAGTTTGAATCAAAGGAGGCTTAAATGTCAACAGAAATCGTAACCGCTGAAGACATATATATAGTAGTCAATAAGGATAGGTCGCTTTTCGCCACTAACAACGAGAGGTATGCTATCAAGATATTACAGGCGGATTTGGGAGACGGTATAAATGCTGATATGTTTAGGGTTAGCAAGGACTCGTTCAGACAAAAGAAATTCGGGTTAGTTAGGCATAGCCTCCTGGTAGAACCTTATACCAGCGTGGCTCTCCTAAAGATAGCAAAGGAGAACAATGAAAGGAAAGGCAAAATCAAGAAAGCGAAGAAAGAAGTCGCCCAGGCAGAAGTTAGGGAAAGAGCTTGATGATTTAGTTAGGGAAGCAATTCGCAAACGTGATAACTGGACTTGCCAGAAATGTGGCAAGAGAATAATAAGCAAATATGATGCTCACGCCTCTCACGTCCTTGGCAAAAAAGCCTATCCTCATTTACGTTGGGACTTGTATAATGTCAAACTTCTGTGTTCATATTGTCATAAGTGGTGGTGGCATCCTAATCCGTATGATGCTATGGAATGGTTCAAATCCAAATTTCCAGAGCGTTACGAGTATCTAATGGCTCACAAGAACGATGACGGAAAGTTTACGCTTGAGGAGCTGGAACTTTTGAGGGATAAACTGAAGGAGGGGATATGAGTCAAACAACCGCCGATTATTATATACAGAGATTTCGCGAACAGAATCTTGAACCTGGTTATAGACTATTATTTCCAATTGTTAGGGAAGCAATCTCTGATGAGGAATTAGGAAAATTTGTAAGAATAATATTGGCGATGGGATTTACAATTACCAAGTTGACGGGTGACAGAACATCAGATCGCTCTCTTTATGAATTTGAGATTGATAACCCGAAGGAGGGGTTATGAAAAGAAAGCTTGAGTTTTACATCGAGAAGTTATCACAAAATCTCAAACCAGGATGCACGACTTTTGTTTTGTTGAATAACGACTCAATAACTTCAAAGGATATTGGCAACTTCATTTGGAATATATTATGTGAAGGATTTGTAATCACTAAAATCACATTCCAAGATGTTGATAGAGTTCACGATATGTTAGAAATAGAAGTCCATAATCCAAAGGAGACCCCGTGATTCAATACATCGGGCAATGTCAAGAGGAGTGGAAACCGCCCATTACGCTAATCGCTCTTGCGGACCAGAATGAAACGATGGCAAGGGCTTGGCTGGCGAAAAAGCCTGATGAGTTTCTTAGAACCCTGAGGGCACAGTATCAAATGGACTTGCAAAGGGTGGGGGGTCTGATTCAGCTTATTTCTGAGGTATTAACAGGGAGGGAAGATGCAAAAAATCCCAAGAGGGAGGCATTGTCATCAGAGTAGATTATTCTGCCCGTTCTTTTGGGCGGATGCGGATACGGGCAATAATTGTAATCGGTTCAACGATCAACCAGAAGATGATGAGAAGACAGACCGACCACTTCGCTTACCCGAATGCGAAAAGTTATATCCAAAGGGAGCGTATGTTAGGTGTGAACCGATTAAATAAGGGAGGGAAGGGAAGATTATGGAATTATTAAAAATGACACAACT
>CAZRTU010000373.1:0-1759 GCA_964603075.1 uncultured bacterium | reverse complement strand
CGGACCGTAAAGTAGGATAGCTTTGGGAGCTTCCACGAAATCCGGCTTGTTGTTTATGAACGGGAGAACAATCGCTTCCTTTATCGTCGATTTCACCTCACTCAGGCCGCCTATTTCCTCCCATTTTATCTTGGGTTTCTCGGATATTATCATAGTCTCGATCATTTCCGTGGATTCCGCCCTGGTGTAAGGTGTAGTGCTCTTCAATGTGTTTCCAAGACTTTCGTACTGTGAAGCGGACGTAAAGAAATTCTCGGCATGCTCTCTGGGAGCGATGTAAGCCAGCCTCCTGTATATGTTAGCTGCATTCTGGTAATGGACCGATGCCTGTTTCCCTTTGCCCCTGGATTCCAGCTTCTTGGCCTCGTCCATCTCCTTCTGGAGCTGCTGCTTCAGGACTGATTCCCTTATTTCGCCCATAATGATCTGTTTATAATTTGATTAAAGATTTTAAAAACTGCCCCCCAATTCAATAAAATGGCAAACATTCAGACCGCTATTAAGGAATTTCAAATTATAAAATAAAAAATATCTGGAGGTCTTCGCCAGGAAGCCCTGATTCACTCGTTTACCTTCTCGTCAGCGAGTTCCTTCGCTTTCTGACCTGCCATTTTTATTGCAGTCTGCTCATCGACCTTCTCCAGATCATCTATCGCGCTCATGAGCTCCTGGGATTCGTTGTCGACCAATAGCTGTTCCTTCCCGAAAACCCTGCCGAGTTTGTCCTTGACCAGATCTATCCTTCCCTCTTTGAGGGCTTCTTTCACATCGGTGTCAAGAAGCACGGAACTAAGCCTATCCATATCCGAATTGAGTATCTCATCGGTTATCTTGGATTCCTTGTCACTCTTCTCTCTCTGCCTCATTGCCTCCACCAAAAGGAGGACCTGCATTTGCTGGATATAATGGTTTGCTTCCATCTGCTTGGTTCTGGACTCCAGCCGGAGGGCCTTGATCTTCTGCACATTCAGCATTTTCAGCGTGGAAGGCTGGCCCTTGGATTCTATCATCAGCTTCTGCATCTTTTCCTGTATGCTCTTTATATCGTCCGAGATGTTCTCAACTTCCTTCTCCACGCGAACCCTTTCCTTCACTATGTCGTCCTCGCTGATCGAAAAGACATCCTTACCAAAAGTCGATTTTATAAACCTTCTGAAATCCACAATCTCACCTTGATTAATATGCCAAACCTTATACGCAATATTTAGTTTTGTGGTATTTATCTTTTATAAGTTAGCGGGAAAGGTTGAAAACCATTTTATACGGGAATCTAAATATAAATTTATGAGGGGTTTTAGGGGTTTCCTGCTTTCGCTGGATTCGGTGTTCGCTGTTTCGATACTGATTCTTGTCGGGTTGTTCATGGTGGCCCTCCTTCACACCTATTCCTCCCCTGACCTGAGATACCAGAGGTATTATTACACCGGGAAGGATTTGGTGTATGTTTTTGGACAGAGTCCCATGTCCTCGATTGAATTCCTGCCCGTTGTCCAGAACTACCTGGCAACAGGGGTTCTGGAACAGGACGACATGAACAGGACCGTACTTGACGTAATAGGCTCCTTCTGGACATCAGAAAACGTACCCGAGGCACGAAATATCACGAAGAATATTCTTGTTTCCCTTTTGAACGAATCCGGGCACGAATACGAGATCCTATTCGGGGGTGAGAGCATATACAATTCATCCGACCCGCCCGTTGATAATTTTCTGGCAAGGTTAACCACGATTGTTTCGGGGTATGAGAAGACGAAACCAG
>CAZRTU010000372.1:401-1781 GCA_964603075.1 uncultured bacterium | reverse complement strand
CAGCGCGAGCTTGGAATTCAGCTCATACAGATTAGCGATTCCTCTGTATATCTAAATGACACCATTATATGCTGTGAAGAAGTTACAGGAGTTGGTGAGGGTGATTCTAATCTCCCACCCGTATATGGTCTGGGTAATATACCTAACCCATTTACAGAAAAGACCACTATATACTACCATTTAATGGATGACTGTCAAGTATTGGTCGAGATATATGACCTGGCTGGGAGACTTATAAAGACACTTTCTGAGGGATATAAGGAGGTTGGACGGCATGCGCATACCTGGGACGCAAGAGGCGAGAATGGGGAGAGATTGGCACCGGGTATCTATTTCAATCAGATCATGGCTGGAGGGCTTGTGGAGAGCAGAAAGATGATTCTGATAAAATAGTACCCCGAGATTACAGAGGGAAGAGAGAAGAGGGAAGAGGGAGAAAGGACTTAGGTGCAGGCGGGGTTCAGGTTTGCTATAGCGCCTTGTAGAAGTTTTTACTTGACAAGGAATCTTTTTTATAATAAAATTGCTGAACCAGCAGGATCTTTAAAAATATCATTTGAGGAGGCATAATGCTTGGAAAGGATAAGATTAAGGAGATTCTGGATGAGACGCTATCCTACTCAACCGCCGAAGAGACGCAGGTGAGTCTTTTTATGTGGGATTCATTCCTTACCAGGTTCGCAAATTCATACATCCATCAGAATATGGGCGAGGGAAACATTCAAATACATATAAGGGCAATAAACGGCAAGAGAGTCGGGGAATCCACTGTAAACAGGGTAGATAATGAAACACTTAAGAGTGCAGTAAAGACGGCGTGTGGTATCTCTAAATATACAAAACCGATACCAGAGCTTGTTCCCCTTACAGGTCCGCAAGAGTATGCCGAAGTTAAGAGCTTTCATGAAAGTACCAATTCAATTACCCCTGAGAAGAGGGCGAGATTAGTCAAGAGATTTATAGATGAAGCGGGCGACCATTCAGCATACGGCTCCTTCCTAACAGCTACCCTTGAGATTGCTATTGGTAACTCAAAGGGTGCTTTTGCTTATAATTTTTCTACATCCGCATCTTCTGTATACGTTGTTATGAGTGAGATGGCGAGTTCATATGGGGTTGTGGGATCGAGGGATGTAGGTGATATAGATTACGAGAAATTTGCCAAAAGTGTTGTAGAAAAGGTCAGGATGCAAAAAGAACTCTCATCCGTCGAACCAGGGAAATACGACATCATCTTGGAACCACTTGCAGTGGCAGATATACTTGGCTTTTTAAGTTACCTGGGGTTTGGTGCCCTTGCCTATCAGGAAGGCAGAAGTTTTATGAGTGGAAAGATAGGGGAGAAATTGGTGGGCGATAATATAACCATATGGGACGACG
>CAZRTU010000372.1:0-391 GCA_964603075.1 uncultured bacterium | reverse complement strand
CTTTCAGAGGAGGGGATGCCATTCCCATTCGACTTTGAGGCCATGCCGAAGAAGAGGGTGGTCTTAATAGATAAAGGAATTGCGAAGGGCGTTGTCTACGATAGGAGAACGGCGGCAAAGGAAGGAAAAGAGTCAACGGGTCATTCAGTCGGCTCGTCTGCATATGGCCCGTTTCCATTTAATCTATTTATGAAAGGCGGTAATAGTAGTGTAGATGATATGATAAAGGCAACGAAGAGGGGAATATATGTTACGAGGTTTCACTATACCAATGTCGTAGAGCCAATGACAGCAACGATAACTGGTATGACAAGGGATGGGACCTTCCTTATCGAAAGCGGCAGGATAACAAAGCCACTATATAATTTGAGATTTACTCAGAGCATTCTGG
>CAZRTU010000371.1:0-1822 GCA_964603075.1 uncultured bacterium | reverse complement strand
AACCATCCCTGCACCGGGGGAATCTACTCCAACTAAAAGGTTTTGAAAACTCAGTTAAAGAGCTAAGGAGCCAAAGGCTATAAAGCATCGAGCTTCTCTTGAGCGGCTCTCATTGCTTCCTCGGCAGCAAGTTTCTCGGCTTTGAGGACTTGTCGCTTTCCTTCCTTCACCAACGCAACCCTTTTGGCTTCGGCAGCTTCCACCGCAGACTGCTCGGCCTCAATATCGTCCCCACAGATAGCCAAGACGCTATCGAGTGCATACTTGGCCTCATCGCCGACAACAGGGTGAAATCTATCAAACCGTTTCGTTAAGGCCGTCTGTGTTGCTCTCGGAAATACCTCCGGGTCTATCAGCCGAGAAGCCCCCGTATCTAACGGGGTACTGAGCAATGCCCGGACGATCAATCGCTCCAGCCTGAAAAGCCTTTGTTCTACAGATAACTCTTTCTTTTTTGTGTTCATCTCTAATCTCCAATAAATCAATTAAGGTTTACTTTCATATTGTTTGAATACCCCTCCACTTCTGCGGAGGTATTATTCTGCATCGCCTGCATCGCAAGCATCGGGTAACAGCATATCCATTACAAAAATCATAACTGCGGTATTCTTATAAGCCATATCGACAAGATAATCATAAGCGGCTTTTGTCCCTTGTTCACTTGCGATTCTATCAAACTCTTTCCGTACCGCTGGAGCTACCAACTCCAGTTTGTCCAAGGAAAATTCACTCTTGTCCATTGTTATCCTCCTTCCCAGTACCTGAATCAGTAGTTTCCTGTGAAGTCTCCAACGAAATAACATCGCCGAGGCCCCACCTACTACTGAGGAGGACAAGTTCTTTTGCTGTCTCCAGAGCCTTATCAATCTCGGCGACAAACTCATCGTCCTCAATACCTACCTCCACCAATTTCTGTTTAATCCGGCCCAACAAATCCCCCAACTGAGTCATAAGATGAGCAGTTCCGTCTGACGCCCACATCATATCACGACCGATTTCTGCCGTAGTCATAGACCCATACTCCCCCATATCAGCAGGCTCAACCTGTAGCTGGAGCGATCTCAAATCAGGAACTAATTTCTTGAGCATTGCAACCGCTATCTTATCGTCCTGATAGGCCAATTCGCAAAGGTGCTCCAGTAGAGATACCCCACCATGCTTGACCTTGGCCGCCTCAAATGCCGCCTCAATCGTTTCCCTCGAATAACCACTCTTAAATCCCTTCTTCATACCCCCAAATTTCTTGTGTCCTCGTTTGAATCCCATAGTAAAATTCTCCTTTCATACTGTTTTCGTACTGTTACAGTATAGATTAAATATTTACCTCCGCAGAAATAGCTGGAAAGACACCGGCCAGAGATAACGACTATGACGATAATCTCATATCTCATAACACCTGCGTAGGTAAGCACTTATGAATATCATATCTCTTAACTCCCTATCAATAAAGAATTTACAGACATCTAATCATAACTCCTTTATACATCAAGGTTTAAGTCTTTTAAGATACCCCGTCTCAAGCAATTTTGTAGGCATAATCTGCGTTTCCAGGCCAATATCCCCGCTTCGGCAGGTTAGGTAGGGGTAGGCAAATCGTTCTGCCCCACTTAAATCCTTACAGGCACGGTACTTAGATGTGGTTGGGCAGTTCGGGACGAGAGTACACAGATAAAAAAATATTGGTGTTCGAGAAATCATTTTTAACACCTTCAAAGTACATAAGTCCTTTATACACAAGCACTTACATACATATATATAAAAAGCCCGAAGTGAACCCATATTCAAAAGGCCGCCTCTCTTTTTTTTTCTATACATATCCTTG
>CAZRTU010000370.1:0-1827 GCA_964603075.1 uncultured bacterium | reverse complement strand
ATTATGGTAGGATTGGCTATCTTCCAGCTGGTAATGATCATCATGGCTTCCGTCAAGGTTAACCAAGGTGAAGAATTCCGCTATCCCATAACTATAAGATTCATCAAATAGACAAAATAGAATAGACCAAGGACTGAAGAATGAAGACAAATGACTAAAGACCGAAGACTCAAATACGCGGTCCCTATGACTGTTTTTATTGACCCTATGACACTACGACACTAAGACCCTATGACCGTATGCTAAGCAAACCGTGTAAACCGAGAAAGGAGAATTTATGGAAGAGATAATTGCCTATTGTGGTCTGAATTGCAGTAAATGCGAAGCCTATATGGTAACACAGAAAGATGATGATGAGGAAAGAAAAATACTTGCGGAAAAGTGGTCGAAGCAGTTCAATACGGATATAAAACCAGAGGACATAAATTGTGACGGATGCCAGACAGATACTGGACGACATATCAGCTACTGTGCTATGTGTGAAATAAGAAAGTGTGCTAAGGGGAGAGATGTTATTAACTGTGCATACTGCGAAGATTATGGATGTGAGACTCTTACTAAATTTCTTAAAAAGGCGCCCGAGGCGAAAAAGAACCTTGAAAAAATCCGATCATCATCCCAAACTGAATGAATTTCTCGCCAAGGCGCAAAGAACACAAAGAAAATCGAACTCCAACTACAAACAGTAACGCCTTCAGTTTCTGCGTACGCATACTCCGTAGTGCTTAGTTTTATTCACCCTACGACCCTGCGACACTGTGACCCTATGACTCAATGACCATGAAGGGCAGTAAATAGAAAATAGCAAGTGAAGACCTAAAACACAAGACAAGTGACTCTAAGACCCCGGACCCGATGACTGTCTTTTATTGACACAATAAACTCAATAAACTGGGAAAACCCAACAAACCCAATAAACTCAACAAACTGAGTAAACTGGGCAAACCAAGATACTGAGATGTTAAAAGACAAGGTTAGAGTAAGTAAATACTTGAGTTTTATTCTCAGGCATCAGCCCGAGAAGGTCGGGTTAAAGCTTGACAGACATGGATTTGCAAATTTTGGTACTCTGTTGGAGATTCTTAAAAACAGATTCCCCGGCATTGATGAAAATGATGTAAAACATATAGTTGATACAGATCCTAATGGGAGGTTTGAAATGAAAAAAAAGATGATCAGAGCAAGGTATGGACATAGTGTTGATGTAACTCCTCCTGGAAAATACAGGAAAGTTCCTGAAGTACTCTATCATGGAACACCCCCTCAAAGTGCAAAGGTTATTCTACGAGAAGGGTTAAAACCCGGAGAGAGAAGATTCGTCCATCTCTCAATGAGTGAGGATGAGGCGATGAGGGTGGGCAAAAGGAAAGCCTATTACCCCGTAATCCTTGCAATCGATGCTAAAAAGGCAGAAAGCGATGGATTACGATTCTGGCGCGAAGGACGCATCTATCTGACAAAAGAAGTACCAGCGAAATATATCAAGGTTTATAGGTAAGAAATGGTTATTAATATCCAAATTAGCCTTGACATTTAGAAATCTCAATTCATAATCTTAATTGGTTTGGTATGAATAGAGTCAACGAGAAGCAACTTAAAAAACTGTTGGTTAGCTATTTTAAGGAAATCCACAAGATATATACTGGTGGCGGTTTCAGAGAGGAGAGCTTCTATCCGGCACTTAAGAGGCTCTTGGAAGAGTGTGCCGAGCTTTTTCAAAAGAAAGAAGAGGCAAATGTCCTTGTTCTACCAAAGAAGACAGAGGTGGGAATACCTGACTTTCGTGTCGGTAAGAACGGTGAAATTGTCGGATACATTGAAGCCAAG
>CAZRTU010000369.1:0-1829 GCA_964603075.1 uncultured bacterium | reverse complement strand
ACACCAGGAGTATGGGGTTGGGCAGGACTCATATCCTTCTGCCTTATAGTCTCATTTGGTGTGTGGGGCATGCCTCAGCTGATCGTTAGATTCTATTCTATCAAATCCACAAAGGTCCTTAAGATCGGAACACTTGTTGCTACCATAGGCGGTTGTATGGCTATACTACCATACTTCAATGGTGCATGTTGCAGGATACTCTATCCCTCCCTTTCGTCTCCTGACCTTGCAATACCGACCCTCACAAAGGGGGTTTTATCTCCCTTGGGTTCGGCAATACTCTTGGCTGGAGTGGTTGCAGCAGGGATGTCCACGTTCTCGTCAATCCTTATTATAATTTCGAGTAGTATTGTAAGGGATATATATGAAAAAGGGTTTGGAAGAAGTCTCACTCAGAAAGACAGTCTTAAAAAGGGTAGATGGTGGAGTGCCTTGATTGGAATCATATCCCTTCTGGTTGCGATAAAACCTCCCGCACTTATCCTCGTACTCTGTGCCTTTGCCTGGGCTGTGATCGCATCCACCACGTTATGGCCTATGCTCTTCGGAATATATTGGAAGGGAGTCACCAAAGCAGGCGCATTTGTCTCTATGATAGGAGGTTGTATAACCTCAATTGTATGGATGGCACTCAGGAACCCCTTTGGAATACACGGCTTCATACCAGGTCTATCTGTTGGCTTTGCGCTGATCCTAATAGTCAGTAGATTAACCAGTAGGCTACCTGCTGAACATATAAAGAAGATCTGGGGTGGTGGTGTTAAAAAGAATATAAAAGAATACGACAAACCATATAAATAAATATCAAAAATTAAACGGCATAATGCGTAGGGCGATGGGCGTAAGTCGTAGGGCAAGGCTTCAGCATTGCGCAAATAGAAAGGAAAGACTATGCACTAAGCACTAGGGACTTCAAGTATAAGGGATAAGGGAAAGAGAGGATAGATGATTTTTCGCAAATTGCTCCCTACCTGTGATTAAATTTTTGACAATACTTCTGGGGTTAATAGGAGGTATCATGTTTAGAAGAATTCTTATGCCTTTTCTATCGATCGCACTATCCGTATCCACTTTGTTCGCGACCTATTCCATAGTTGCATTTGACCCCGAAACAGGGGAGTTTGGTGTTGCAGTAGCCTCGAAATTTATCGCAGTGGGTGCAGCGGTCCCCTTCGCAGAGGCTGACGTCGGTGCAATTGCTACCCAGGCATGGGGAAACACAACATTTGGACCCAGAGGACTCCAGATGCTGGGGGCAGGAATGACAGCAGAGGAGGCGTTGGATAGTCTGCTCAAGACTGATGAAGACTCATCTTTTCGCCAGGTGGGTATAGTTGATTCACATGGAAATTCTTCCGCGTTTACCGGCAGGAGCTGTCTTTACTGGGCGGGTCACATCTGCGGTGAGAATTTTACTGTACAGGGCAACATACTCACAGGAGAAGATGTCCTCCAGGCAATGGTTGATAGCTTTGAGAACATTACCGGTCCCCTTGCAGAGAGGCTATTGCGGGCACTTGCGGCGGGTGAGAATGCTGGCGGCGATAGTAGAGGCAAACAGGCAGCTGCGCTTCTCGTGGTGAGAGAGGGAGGTGGATACTCAGGATATAATGACCGATATATCGACCTCCGGGTAGACGAACACGAAGATCCCGTAGGAGACCTGACAAGGATTTACGAGCTCTACAGTATCACATTTCTTCCTTCTGCGCATCTGAGATTCGCAGAAGAATACGATGAGAAGGGAATGGAGAATGAGGCCCAGAAAGAGTGGGAGGCCTCATATAATCTTATGCAACTGGCGATAGAAAGGACTCCCGATGATGCCC
>CAZRTU010000368.1:0-1830 GCA_964603075.1 uncultured bacterium | reverse complement strand
CTGGTTGTATGGAACCCCGAACCCACCTCCAAAATCTATGCATTTTATCTTGAAACCCATCTCCCTTGACAGCCTAAAGGTTAGGGTGAGAACATTCTCTATATGCTCGCATATGAAATTCTCGTCGAGAACCTGGCTTGCTGAATAGACATGCACACCCGATATCCTGGTATTTTTGAGGTCTAAATGACCTACATCTTCAACCACACATTCCTCGTCAAAGCCAAACTTACTTGGCCCTCCCACCATAACCTCCAGTGATGAAGGTCCCTTCAGTGTGTTTATCCTGAGTAGGACATCAACGGATTTTTCTAATCTTTGGGCAATATTTTCTATTAGTCTGAGTTCTGAGGGTGATTCCGCGATTATGGCATATATACCTGTCTTTACTGCGAATGTTATCTCTTCTCGTGTTTTGCCAGGTCCAACAAAAAGTATGTTCTTCGGCTTAATACCAACATCAAGGGCAGTTTTTAATTCACCAAGGGAGCTGACATCGGCGTTGGCGCCCATAGCAAGCAATATATTACAGATAGCAGGGTTGGGATTGGCTTTGAGCGAATAGAAGATATTGAAGGACTGAAAATTGGATTTTAGTCTTCTGTACTTTTCTCTTATTACATCTGCAGAGTAAAGATAGAATGGTGTACTGTACCTCTCGAGAATCTCACTTAAGGTTATCCCATTAATTGTGAAGGTACCTCTGTGTAGATAATAATCTTCGAACAAACCTACTCCTTTCTGTAGACTTCAATCCTGCTCGGGCCTTGAAATATATAAAAGGGAAATAGCTCCGAAATCACGACATCTATACCCATGGTGTGACAGTATTCTTCGCCAAAATTGGCACCAGTTTCTGCAAATAACACAAGTCTTGTTTTATGCTTTTTGGCGGCATAGACTATTTCAGAGAGAGAGTCAGTCGCAATGGTCATGCCAGTGACTACCGCGAGATCGCAATTTCTTACATAATGTAGGGTCTTTGAGCCATCTTCAACCGTGACACCATGGAAGGACCGCCCTATTATTTCATTATCGAGGTCTGTGGCAAGAACTTTATAGCCTCTTTCAGTTAGGTCCTTTATTAAATTTCCGACCACACCGACGTTAACAATGGATGTCTCTTCTTTCACTCTATCGCCGAGCAGCCTCAAGATCTCACTTGCAACTATAGACTTCCTCTTTTCGGTCTTTTCCGTTGAATACCCATCGAATTCGTAAGTCTCTTTGGGATATCTTGGAATATAAGAAAATATTGAGTCAAGAACAGCTATACTGACACAATTCTTATGCTTTATAATCTCTCTGGCATCTTCACCTATAAGCGTTTTGTCGATAATTAGGTCTCTGTCACAGTAACAACAACCCTGTCCAGCGGTCTGAGCAAGGATGACGCTGTACATAAAGGTACGCTCATATATGTTTGGCTTGAATAATAGATCCATCTTCCAGAGTCCCTTTATGGCAAAATCTTCGTCTTTCAAGGATTTGCTCTTACTCAGCGCTGCCGCTCTCAATTCTGCGAAGATATCTTTCATGGCCCAACCTTCAATTAATGTTTGGAGTAACCAATATATTCAGTCATTTTAACTTCAATTTAGTGAATTGTCAAGAAGTTTTTATCACCTTCCTCTTCCATGAACCACTCCTAAACCATAAGAATGCGATAAGTGTTATTACCATATTGCTTATGAACATGCCCCAGAAGATTCCATCTGCACCAAGACTTAACTCTTTTGCGAGAAGCCATACAAAGGGTATCCTTAAGCCCCACAACCGCAACATTTGCATTATGAATACAGGAATGGTGTGTCCCGAGCCCTGAAAGGC
>CAZRTU010000367.1:0-1832 GCA_964603075.1 uncultured bacterium | reverse complement strand
AATACGGTATCTGTTGGGATTAGAAACGTGGAGGGTGAATCAGTATTGATACACTTAGATCACAATGATATTTATGTATCAACAGGCTCTGCCTGTGCATCTGGCTCATCTACTCCGTCCCACGTGCTTTATGAGATGGGTGTTGATTCCCACCTTGCCTCCGGGTCTCTACGTTTCAGTTTGGGAAGGGCTAATAGAGAAGAAGATATTGACAAGCTGCTATCGGTCCTTCCAACGGTTGTGGAAAGCCTGCGTTCCATGGCACCCAATTTGTAGATTAGTAGTCCGAGGCACCTAGATACCAATTTTTTCTTGACAATAGATGCCTTTTGTGTTATAATGGAGCAGCTCTTCTAAGGTCTTATATAATGAAACTTTATTATTCTATAAGTGAGATCGGAAATATACTTGGAGTTGAGCCCCATACGATCAGATACTGGGAAAGAGAGTTTGGTATTAATCCGAAGAGGAAGAATAAAAGGAGAGCATATAAGCAGGAAAACATAAACGACTTGCTCTTGATAAAAGAGCTACTCTACGATAAAAATTATACTATCAAAGGAGCGAAGAAAATTTTCAAACAGACCAGGAAGATGGCTAATATCGATCTTAATCAAGCGCTTCTCACGATAAGGAAAGAGATAGCAGAGATCGTTAAGATCTTAGAGTAGACATTTAAAACGGGGCGTGGCGCAGTCTGGAAGCGCACCAGCATGGGGGGCTGGGGGTCGGTGGTTCGAATCCACTCGCCCCGATAAAATCCGTTTTCAGAGTTCATAGAACTGACGCAGAGCCTAGTCCATAATCATTTCTTAAAATCCAGAGTATCTACCAATGTGGTGTATTTTATGGTTACCTAGACACCATGCCGAAGAATGAGAAATAGAAGGAGAGACCCTCTCAAGGGGTCTCTTTTTCTTTAATAGATATGTGGATCATACTTTCAATATTTCTTGCCTTTGTTTTGTACATTATCTGGAAATACTGGGCACTTATCCTGGGAGCAGGGTTCGACCCCACACCAATGAAGACGGTGCGCAGGATGTTAGAGATTGCAGAGATCGACGAGAAGGATATAGTATATGATCTTGGTTGCGGAGATGGAAGAGTCATATTGACCGCTGCAAGGGATTTTGGCTCGAAGTCTGTGGGCATAGAGGCGGACCCTCTGAGATTTTTGTACGCACGCCTCAGGGTATTTTTTTCCAAAGAGAGAAATAGAATCAAGGTGATATTCGGAAATTTTATGAATAAGGATATTGGTAACGCCACCTGTGTGGTGCTATTTTTATTCACCAGAGGAAACGATCTCCTCCTGCCTAAATTCAAAAGGGAACTCAAACCGGGAACAAAGATTATATCATATACATGGCGGCTTAGTGAGTGGCAAACCGTGAAGACAGATGCATTCGAGGAGATATACCTCTACGTGATTCCAAAACCCCACAAGCAGAGTGTATAGGGTATAATCTTATCCGACACCATCAATTATATCTCTATGCTTCAGATAAAAAAAAGGGATCTTACTCAGGGAAACGCGGTATTTAGCATATTCCACCTTGCCCTGCCTCTACTAATAGCACTTCTATTGCACGATGCATTCAATATAGTCGACATGTTATTTGTGGGTAGACTTGGACCAGAAGCCATCGCCAGTGTTTCCATAAGCGGCATAATCATTGGGTTGGTCATAGCAGCCGCGTTGGGAGTATCGATTGGTACTGTTGCCATGATTTCAAGATTTATAGGTTCAAAGAGGAAGGAAGACGCTGAAAACATTGTTTTTCAATCCTTCGTGCTCGCTTTGGCACTCTCCGTTTTTATGGCGATAT
>CAZRTU010000366.1:0-1887 GCA_964603075.1 uncultured bacterium | reverse complement strand
CGACTGGTCATTGATAGCATATGAGGTGGGTATTTGGATATTCGAATTTGTTAGTTCGTTATTTACCTAACATCTCGTACGCCTCTTTGGCACTCGCCCCTTCGTGAACTATCGCACGCACTGCCTTAATCATTCTCACAGGGTTTTTGGACTGGAATATATTCCTGCCCATATCAACCCCAGAGGCACCATCCTTGATTGCATTGAAAGCCAGTTGGAACGCATCCTTTTCGGGAATCTTTTTACCACCTGCTATTACTATGGGGACTGGACAGGTCTCTACGACCTTACAGAAGTCTTCGCAGTAGTATGTCTTAACAAAATGCGCACCATGTTCGGCTGCAATACGACAGCTCAAGGAAAGATATTTTGCATCCCTTACCATATCCCTTCCCACTGCAGTAACTGCAAGCACTGGTATGCCGTATACTTCTCCTTCGTCCACAAGCCTGGATAGATTAACAATCGTCCTGTGTTGAAATTCACTTCCTACATAAATAGATAGTGCTACTGCAGAGACGTTCAGGCGAATGGCATCCTCCATAGATACGGTGATATCCTCATCAGATAGGTCCTTTGCGATTATACTGTTGCCACCGGATACTCTGAGAACAATGGGAGGGGATTTTTTGGGATCCACAGATGTGCGCAGTATCCCTCTCGTCAGCATTAGAGAGTCAGCATAAGGTGCCAGAGGTTCGATCGTCTTCCTTGGCACTTCGAGACCCGTTGTGGGACCCAAAAAATATCCATGGTCAACTGCAAGCATGAGGGTATGGTTATCCTTAAGGAATATGCGACCCAATCTATTTTCTAATCCCCAACACATATTTACCCCCTGATTTATGTAAATCTTCGGTTGTCTCAGGCGTAGATTACACTATAGAATTAAGGTTTCTTTGATACTCCGTAAAAGAAGGAGATAGAAACAAGACATCCATATAATTTGATATTGGATGTTCTATGGTTAATTTTTGGTTACAGGTTCATTTTCCAACTCTGTCTTATTCAGGGTTACCACCTTTTTCTCTTTACCGGGTTTTTCTTCACTCATCCTACAGAATCCGTCGAAGATAGCTCCCTCCTCCATTGTCAACCTCTTGCAGATTATATCGCCGTTAACATGAGAACCATTCTTCAGTTCAACCCTGCCCTGGCTTTTTATGTTGCCTATAACCTTGCCTCCTATAAGTGCATCTTTGGTCTTGACCGTGCCCTTTATCACACCGGACTTGCCAAGTACGAATGTGCCACTAACCGCTACCTCACCATCTACAGTGCCATCTATCCTTACACCACCATCGGCATTGAGGTTTCCTTTAAGGTAAGTACCAGCTATTAGAATATTCGCAAGTCCCCCTCGCCCTTCTTTCATAAACACCTCCATTGGTAAATAAAACGATGAGATAATACAACATTATCAGAAAAGATATTGGTATATCTACCTGGCTAAGCCTTCAGAGAATAATTAGCAAAAATTGAGAACATATTATCCGGATTTCCTCTTGCACCTTTTACTATTACATTAAAGAACGGGGATTCCACAGTTCCAACTCTTAGAGATGCGCCAACCAGATAGGTTATCAGATCCATATTCTCGTTAAGGTCGAATGAAATATCGATGTGGAGGTTCCTGAGACTTTCTCTGGTTTTAAAGAACTTACGACTGAAAACCACTATCTCAGGTTTAAGAGATACTATGTTGTCGAAGTCTTCGATTACCCTTCCCTCCTTTATTATAGCGTATGTCTTGCATCCAGTGAATTCGTCCTTTATTAATTTTGCCAAGTTCCTCTTATGTACTGTCTTGGTGTCCTCATACATAGGGTATATTACAGCAATGTGTCTTGAGTGTCTTGCTATCTCACCCACATCAACAATCTGGCT
>CAZRTU010000365.1:0-1888 GCA_964603075.1 uncultured bacterium | reverse complement strand
CTTTCTCCTTCTATTTTCTGCCTTTCTTTCTCTCTCTTTTTTTCTCTCCCTCTCTCCTTCATTTTTTTCTTGACAAATGGCAAAATTTATGTTATAATAATATTGAATATTCAAATAAAGTTGAATAAATTTTGTGGTTAAGGAGATTATATGAAAGCGACAAGAACAGTAAAGAATTTGGAGCAGATAAAGGTAATGGCCCATCCGCTAAGGATGCGGCTCCTTGAGGCTTTTTCCCATAAACCAATGACTGCCAAGCAGGTGGCTGGACAACTTGGGGAGCAGCCAACAAGACTCTATTATCATGTGAATGCACTGAAACGAGTGGGCATAATCGAACTGGTCAAAACGAGCAAAAAACGGGGTACGACGGAAAAATATTATCGGACTGTTGCAGATAATTTTATAGTAGACCGAAGCCTCTTCGAACTCAAGCCTCGGGCGAAGGCAGCGGTGACTCGTATGCAGATAATGACTACGAAGATTTTTGAGAACGCATTGTCAGAGATACGTCAGAGCCTTGCGGAGAAACTCGTTGACCCAAAAAGCGAAAAAGGAAAGCTTACCCTTTCGCATAACCATATTCGTGCAACGCCAGCGCAGATAGCGATATTGGATAAGAAAATTAATGCACTAATTAAGGAGATTGAATCAATGAAACCGAAACGAGGTAGTGTAGAATATGGTTTAACCCTGGCAATATACCCGACTGGAAGGAAGGTTAGGGAAAAGAAAAGGAGGTAAACATGGCATCCCGGACTGCGATTGCTGCGCATATATTATTGATCGTATGTTTTACCGCCTCAACTGGTGCAAAGCAGATTATCACTGATGCGTATCAAATACTACGGAAACACTACGAGGCAATTGGTGGCTTAGATAAGATAAAAGCGCAGAAGACGATTTATACAGAAGGAGAATTTTCAATTGTAGGCACTGAACTCGAGGGAACATTTAAGAATTGGATGGAAAAGCCTCTTAAGATGAGGCGAGAAGTGGACTTAACTATTGCAAAGATGGTTGTCGGCGACAATGGAGAATTTTCCTGGTCTCTCGATCCGAATGGTAAAATACTGATTCATAGGGACGAGAATACGGTTAAAGGAAGGGAAGTAAGAAGGTTGATGGAAAATTACGAACACCTTGATCCGAAATCAGAGCACTTTGTCCTTTCCTATCAAGGTATGGAAAATATCAATGGTGAGAATTGCTATGTTGTTACAATAACAAATCGGATTGATGAGACGATCCTGCGACATTATTACAGTACCACAAACTTCTATTTGATAAAAAAGGTTTCCATTGAGTCCGACCGTGAAGAGCACACGATATATTCTGATCATCGTTGGGTTGATGGAGTAATCGTGCCATTCTGTGAGATTGTTGAGATCTTGCCCACCGGCGAAAAACGACGGATAGAACACACAAAGTACGGATTTAATCCCGAAACTGATCCCGGTATATTTGAACCACCGCAAGAAGATATAGTGGATTATAAATTCGCAAATGGTGAAAGTGCCGAAGGGATTCGACTTGAATTTATTGAAAACCATATTTACTTACCGGTAATTATATCTGGCAAGGAGCGTCTATGGGTACTGGACAGTGGTGCTTCGGTTTCAGTTATTGATTCTGGTTATGCTGCTGAAATGGGTCTTGAATTCCAGGGACCAATAAAAGGTCAGGGGGCTTCAGGAATAGTGAATCTCTATTATGTTACATTGCCGTCATATACCATGAGAGGCATTAGATTCAAAGAACAAAAGGTTATGGCAATGCATATGCGCAATCTCTTTAAGATATTTCTTGGGTTGGACGTATTTGGCATCTTAGGTTATGATTTCATTTAAAGGTTAATAACAAAGATATATTATTATATCCTACAGAA
>CAZRTU010000364.1:0-1889 GCA_964603075.1 uncultured bacterium | reverse complement strand
ATGCGAGAATATTTTTTGAAATGGAGAATGCTTTATCATGGGATTATGAGATGAAGAATATTTACGCCCTTCCTGCAGCCAATATATCTTCCGAGTCCTTTGAGATGAAGATCTTCAAGGATGAGTCAGGTTCTGGGGAAGATGATGAGTTTGTATCGGGGGATTCAACCTATCTTCAGCATTTTGATATGGCAAACCCTGATGGTACAATCGATGAACAATATATAGACTATAATCTTGGTATAATAACATTCTCTTCTGAGAAACCATTTCTCGAGGTCCCTGACCCGGATTCAATATACGACAGAAGGATTGTGACCGGTGTGGGCAGAAAATACTATATTTGGATGAAATACAAGGGAATACAGAAGAGATATTCCCTGGGGTTAAATGTACTTGAGGGCAGTGAGAGGGTGATTATGGATGGGGTGGAACTGCAGAGGGGGGTCCACTATGACGTAAATTATGAATTTGGCGAGCTTACATTCAAAGAGGGAGTAATAACAGACCCCAACTCCAAAATATCCATAGATTATCAGTATCTGCCATTCATGCAGACCTCCTCAAAGAACCTTCTTGGAGCAAGGATGAGCTATGACAGGGGTTCGCTTAAATTTGGTTCTACGTTTATATATCATTCGTCTTCATCATTTGACCGCCGTCCCAAACTCGGGAGCGAGCCCACCCAGATAATGCTCGGAGAGTTAGATGGTAGATATTCCTTAAAACCAGCCTTTCTTACAAATCTTGTTAATCTCATCCCCTTTATCGATAGAGAGGCACCTTCATCGGTGAATTTGCAGTTTGATGTTGGGGTGTCAGCGCCAAACCCGAATACGAGGGGAGAGGTCTATATCGATGACATGGAGGGCACAAGATCCTCCACTTCACTGGGTATAGGGAGAACGAACTGGTTTTACGGAAGCCTTCCTCCAGATAAAGAATTGGAGGATTTTGAGCCCCTCAGATGGTATAATCCCAGGGATGGCGTTCCCAGGGGAGATATATTTACATCCTTGCCCGATTACAGGCAGAACGAAAAACAGAGTATCCTGCGGATGGAGTGTGATGGAGGCTGGGGGAGTCTACTTTCGCTTGTATCGAGAGACGGGGCAGACTTTGAGAGGTCCGAGTTTCTTGAAGTCTGGTCAAGGGGTACCGGAGTAATACATATTGATATTGGTACAGATATTCCAGAGGAGGCGTTATATAAAGATAAGTGGGGAGATATACAGAGGAATGAAAGCGATGAACCCCGCACCGAGGATGCCAATGCCAATGGCAAGCTCGATATTGGTCTCGATGAGGATACTGGACTTGATGGTGTTATAGGCGAGGATGAAGACGAGGTTCCAGGTGACGATGCGAATGACGACTACCAATACAGTACAAGTGACGAAGACAATTACTCCAGAATAAATGGGACAGAGGGAAATGGACGTCTCGACACAGAAGACCTGGATGGCAATAAATATTTGGATAGAGATAAAGATTTTTTCTCTTTTAGAATTGACCTTAAGTCAGAGGAAAACTGTGTCCAGGAAGGAAAGAATGGCTGGAAACTCTATCGCATCAATCTGCAGGATGCAGATACCACAGGTTCCCCGAGTTGGTCGTTCATTAAATATACGAGGCTCTGGATTGAAAAAGATACCTCTAAGACAACTGATACCATTGACATCGCAATCATGGAGATAGTTGGGAACAGATGGGAGAAGAGGGGAGACATAGAGCTGTCTTACAGGGACAACCAGGAGAACATCGGTACTCCAGAATACGAGCCACCATACACACCTGAGACAGACCAGTATGGAAGACCAGAGAGAGAGAGTTCTCTCTCTCTGCTTTTTTCAAGCGGTTCGGAGGGCTCGGCATACACCCTGTACGGT
>CAZRTU010000363.1:0-1910 GCA_964603075.1 uncultured bacterium | reverse complement strand
TTATTGAGGGAAAAACCTATACTCATCCGAACCTTGGCACTTAACACAAATGACTCCTAATTGACACCATACCCAACTATACCCAACCCCCCCCCCATACCCCCCCATATCCTGACAGTTTTTTTGATACGTCCAAACCGTCGCAAAACGTCTCAAAATGTCTCAAACCGTCGGATGCGCTTCTAAACTATATTTTCGTTGCCTGCCCTAAAACAATATTTTTTTGGCCATTCTGGGTATCCTTCTCTCCGCCAGATCTCCTTGCACTTGGGACAGATGAAGGATTTGAGGACGCCCCACTGCCCGATGGTCTTCACCTTCATCCAAGAGCCGCAAAGGGGGCATTTGACCGACCACATATGCTTTGTGGACAGGCAGTAAATAAAGAAACCGCGCTCGCCTTTTATAGTAGCGATTGGGAGGTATCTTATAGGACTGCTGCATTCAGGACATCTCCATGGAAAGTGATCGCGCATGTACAGTCTGCCTTCAAGCGTGCGCATGGATGGCAGCTTCTCGTCCTCGTCGTCGAGGAGATACTCGATAGAGTCTAAGAGGGCTTGCCGCCAGGGTTCTATGATGTAGCAAATCTCAATATCCTCTAATAGGTTGGTTGTCGTGCAGCCTAGATGACTAAGCGCCCTTTCTGGAGAGAGACCCTTCAGTTCACAATAGGCGATGAAACGTTTGTAAAAGGGGGGGTCGCCCTTTAAGGTTTCCAGGATAAGTTCTGTTCCCCCAAGCTTTACTTCGCCGATGAGATTCTCTTTTTTCAGCCTAGCTTTTTCGTCTGCAAGATTCTTGGCTGCTTCCTTCTCGGCTGCTCTCTGTTCTATATTAGCACGTTGGTTTTTCAGCCTCGCTAGTTCCTCGTCGGCTTTAACTTGAGGGGGAGGGGTTTTCGCGAGTTCCAAGTAACGTTTCTTCATCCGTAGGGCCTTGTCCTTTTTGATCGAAGTACCCCAAACCGCTTTGGCAGCCCGTCGACCTCCATAACCCCCCAGAATCATCAACTCTAACAATCGCTTGGTTTCCATATAAGGCACTTTGAACTCTTGTGCTACCAGCCTGATGGCAGCTTCATCAAGTTGTGTAATCATCCCAAGATCACCCTCCCTTGGCTTGACGTCTTCGATTGCAGGTGTTATATTTTGATGCCCACAATCCAGTGACGACAGCCACAATGAACGTTACCAGTGAATATGTACCTAGCCACTCCCATCCACTTGTACTGCTTAATCGATACCACATTGCTAGCATTCCTACCATTCCCAATATTACTATGACTATTACTAGATTGAAATGCATTTTCGCTCTGCGTGATTTCATCTCTCCTCCTTCATCAAGAGGGAAGAATAATGCAACAACAAGTTCGATTATGTAGGCCAACAAGAAACAGGCTGGACCAATTATCAAACCTCGTCCACCATCTATAGCCCAATGTAGAGTACTAAAGAATACTATTACCAAAATGACATCCGTGACATGCATTATATCGAATAATCTTTTGTTAGGTGCCCCAACTGCAAGAAGGGAGCTCACATCATCACGGATATGACTGTAGCCGGACTGCAATATTCCACCAAGAATCCAAATCAGCGTATACAGGATTGGCCCAATCATTCCACCAAGTGCAATCAACTGTTGAATATTCATACTGATTTCCTCGGGTATCTAACAGATCATTAGCTTGATTAACAATATTGAACAATAATTGCATAAAGTTATTATCATTTTCGGGAGTAACAAAACGATTTTTTTGTTCATATATCCAAGTAATGATATTACGATGCTGACCGTGGGTATACTTGTGGCGCCGGGGATAGGATTTGAACCCACGACTGATGGAGATTTCTCCCGTATAATCCCCCTTTTTTTAAAAAGATTAAGAGTTAAAATTTAACCTTTTT
>CAZRTU010000362.1:0-1917 GCA_964603075.1 uncultured bacterium | reverse complement strand
CATCTATTCATAGAGGTCTTGATGTGAGCATTAAACGTAGCCAGATACAGAGTCTCATGATTGCGGTAGTCTGTATATTCATTATACTTGTTATACTTCTTCGCTCATTTGTAGGTGGTTTGATAGGTTTAATCCCAATAGCCTTTGCTCTGTCTTTTATATTTGGCTTTATGAGCATTACCGGCATACCACTGGATATTGCTACTGTCCTTGTAGGAAGCGTATCTATAGGTGTGGGTATAGATTACACAATACATTTTTTGAGTCGTTTTCGTCAGGAGTGCAAGAGGTGTCAATCTGAATATGAAGCCCTGCATAATACTATGAAGACGAGTGGAAGGGCGATATTGATAAACATGGTGACCGTAGTCACTGGTTTCCTTGTCCTTCTTCTCTCTAACCTTATACCGCTTCAGCGATTCGGAATTCTGATTTCTATTACTATGATAAGCTCTGGTTTTGGGGCTATAGTACTATTACCAGCAGTTATTTCGCTAACGAGAGCCTGTTGGATAGGTGAACTTGATAGATTTCTAAATAACAGGAGGAATGGAAAGAGGGAATTAAGCACTGAGGAACACCGAAGTTGGGAAATAATTAAACACCGAAAGTCACCGAAGAAACACTGAATTCTTTTAAATTCAAATACGAGTAAGATTCTAAAGTAGTTGATCAGTTGATTCGGTGTATTCGGTGTTCTTCAGTGTTGAATTATAAAATTAAAAAACGAAGAGAGAAAGGGGGTCAATATGAGAGGAGCTACAAGATCAGTGTGGGTTGCGATTTTGATTTTAGTCTTTTATAACGGTGTGTCTGCAGGAGAAGAAACCTCGGCTTCCGAGATACTTAATGCGGTAGACGAGGTATTAAATGCACCCAAAGACCGTAAGATGAACATGAGGCTTGTATTAATCGACAAAGCAGGCAACGAGAAGGTCCGTGAGATAATTATGATGCAGAAGGGTGGAAATAAGAGAATGGGTAAGATAGTTTCGCCTGCTGACCAGAAGGGTATAGGATTCCTATCTCTTCCGAACGATGTCACGTATATTTATATGCCGGCGTACAAGAAGACACAGCTTATAGCTTCACATGTAAAGCACAATAAGTTTGCAGGCACAGATTTTACCTATGAGGATATGGAGGCTAAGAATTATGCCGATGATTGGCAGCCTGAGCTGATTGGTGAAGAGGATGGACATTATATATTGGAGCTTGAACTCAAAGAAGATTCCCAATCTGAATACTCAAAGTTGGTTATGTGGGTCGATAAGGAGAACTTTTATCCTACCAGATTAGAGCATTATGATAAGGGAGGAAATTTATACAAGGTAATGATTAGTGAGGAAGCAGTGGAGATAGATGGGTATTGGGTAGCGACAGAATCACAGATGGAAGACTTAAAAATGAAGCATAAAACCACGATGATTTTGATTGACGTTGAGTTTGATTCAGACCTTTCTGATGACCTATTTACGGAAAGGTACCTGGAGAGATAATATAGTGAAAAGGAGGCAAAAATGAGAGAAGGTAGAGCAACCCTGTTTATATCGGCCATTATATTTTTTTCTGCCTTTACACCCGCTTATGCGCAGTTTGGACTGTCATCTGAACCCCAATGGGGTGGTTATCTTCTGACAGATAATCGCGTGCTTTTAGATGACAGACTCCTGTATTCATGGTACGAGCATCGTTTGGATTTACAAATCGATAACAGCCCCACTGACAGGCTGCATTTTTATAGTGAGATATGGGTAAGGACACTTGGATTTCCAACCTTAGCGAACAGTCAACAGCTGATGGACGTAAAAAATATATGCAACTGGGATCTTTGCTTGCGTGAGGCTTATCTGGATATATATGAGTTCCTCTCTCCTCAGATGGATGTACGAATAGGAAGGCAGAGGATAGCGTGGG
>CAZRTU010000361.1:0-1927 GCA_964603075.1 uncultured bacterium | reverse complement strand
CGGGTCCTGGGTAGTATACTCTGAAGACCAGTAGTAGTCGGAACTATTATGGTTGTTATAATAAAATACGTGTCCTCCTGGCCAGGAGTGTGCGAATACGGATACCCAAGCCCTAACAGTATCGAGTCTGACTCTATAGTCACTCGCCCTCGTTGTATTTGAATCAGATATGAGTAGAACATCATCATATAGACAGGAGATATCACTCGCATAACCCGGAGCCCAGTAATGCCAGTCATCATCAACATAGGCTAACGCCCTTCTCTGTAAGGCTATATTATCGTGTCGATAGTCATTGTCTTTTGATAGGTAGTTTTCTATAAGTTGAACCTGATCTCCTATGCCTGTTGTGATGAGCCTGCCTATGTATATCTCGGGAGATACGTCTCCTGTATGATGGTCGTAGATACTGTCCTGTCCAGGAACGAGTGAACCACTTTGGTATTTTTCTATGTCTAACCACTCCCCATTAAGATCCATATAGAAGAGGTCTATTGGCCACTCTGCATAGCCGTACTCGTAAAAATCGTCCTCAATCTGATACCATGCAATGGGCAGCTCTCCAATGAATAGAGCACCCTGTAAGTCTTCGGTATCGTAGAGTGTCTGCAGGAGGGAACGGAGATCCTCTGGAGTTCCACCCGACATATCGTAACTCAGAACCGTATATCCCTCCTGTTGCAGATTGGACATAAGCTGGTCTATTTCATCAGTAAGGTAGGCAGCCAACTGCTGCTCTGTGATTATTGCGACGGTCTGTTCTCTGTCGTATGAATCCAAGCGTTTCCTGAGTGCAACGTGAAAGTCTCCGTAGGGATGCTCGGCTGTCCACTCTCTATATGTCCCGGGTCTTGTCCCGGGAGGACCACCCCATCTTAGAAGAGTTACTTCATCCTGGGGCGCACCTAAAAGAAACGCTACGAAGATTATGCCTATCATTAGTATTCACTCCTTTCAAGTCGAATAGAGTCTAAACGGACATCTGTAGAACAAACATGTACATGCGTTATGGCATTTGCTCTTGCTCGGTGGACTCCTTTCGTCTGCCGAACTTCTTTATAATCATTGTAGCCAAAAAGGAGACCGCGGATAGAAGTATGATAGTCGCACCAGAGGGCGTATCAAGAATATATGAAAGCCAGAGTCCAAGGGTTGTAAATATCGCTCCCAGAAGGATTGAAAGCAACATCATCTTTTTGAGATTTGCGACAAATATATTGGCAGTGGCAGCAGGTATTGTAAGCAATGCTATAACAAGGATTATTCCCACCACCCTTATAAGAATTACAACGGTGAGAGCGACCAGGCACATAAGTATCAAATAGATAACATCTACAGGAATCCCGGAAGCCCTTGCATATTCTTCATCGAAGGAGAGAGCCAAGAGACCTTTATAGAGAGATACAACCGTTACAACGATAACCACATCCAGGAAGAACATTACTATAATATCGAAGAAAGGTACTGTGAGTATATTACCGAACAGGTAGCTGAATAGATCGGGTGCATATCCCTTGCTGAGACCGATGAAGATAACCCCGAGAGCCATACCCGCTGTCCATATGATTCCGATGGTGGTATCTTCCCTTCTTATCCTCCTGCGCATGAAACCTATACCCAATGCCGACAGAATGGCAAAGATAACCGCCCCGATGATGGGATTGAGACCAAGAAAATAACCCAGACCGATACCCCCGAAGGCAGCGTGTGAGATTCCACCGCTTATAAATACTATCCTCTTTACAACCACATAACTGCCGACTATTCCACATGCGACGCTCGCCAGCAGACCGGCGGCGAGTGCATTCCTCATGAAGTTATATTGCAGAAGTTCGAGCATTGTTATCTAAAGCATAGACCAATGACTAAAGACCGAAGACCAATGACTCTAAGACACTATGACACAATGACTGTCTTTTATTGACTC
>CAZRTU010000360.1:782-1949 GCA_964603075.1 uncultured bacterium | reverse complement strand
GTCGGTGGAGAATCGCCAGCAGGAGATATCTGCAATATCGAGATCCCTTAAGGGTCTTGCAAAGGAACTTGGTGTTCCTGTAATTGCCGCATCTCAGCTATCAAGGGCTATTGAAAAGCGGGAATCGAGAAGACCCATACTTTCAGATCTAAGGGAATCTGGAGCCATTGAACAGGATGCGGATGTTGTGATTTTCCTTCATCGCAGAGATACGGTGAAAAAGGAAGAAGAAGGGATGGAAAACGTGGTTGAGATAATAATGGGCAAGCAGAGGAACGGACCTTCCGGGGGGAGTGTTAATCTGACCTTCTTAAAAGACTACACTAAATTCGAAGAGTACACAGGTGCCAAGACGTACGTGTCGGAAGAGTAGTCTTCGTGGTATTTTCGGTCTATACATAAGTTATCCGTTTCATGAAAGGTCACCTATACAGTAGAACATGAATAAAGGGTTTGTAGAATCATTCTTTGGCTATATAGGGAAAGTCTGCATATTACTGTGGTCTATAATAATAAAGTTGTACTACTTTCCTCGTTCTTTTAGACTCATAGTGAATCAGGTTGTTCACATGGGTATAGATTCCATGCCTATTGTGATTTTTACGTCCTTCTTTGCAGGTATGGTAACTGCATATCAGGCAGCGTATCAGGTTGGTGGTTATATGCCCGAATCCTATCTTGGTATGGCGGTAGCAAGGGCTTTTATGATAGAGCTTGGTCCTCTTTTGACCGGTCTTATAGTTGCCGGGAGGGTCAGTTCATCACTTGCTGCAGAGATAGGAACGATGAAGGTCACCGAGCAGATAGACGCCCTTGAGAGTCTTGCGATTGATCCTATTAGATATCTCGCCATGCCGAGGTTTGTAGCGGGTATTATTTCCCTTCCACTCCTGACTGTGCTCTCGCTTCTCATTGGTTTGTTTGGTGGTGGCGTGTGTGCTGTTTTCCTATTCGATATCAGACCCATTGTATATATCGAGGGTCTGAGGCTGAGGTATTATCCCCAAGAGCTTTGGGGTGGGCTTATTAAGGCACTGTGTTTTGGGTTTGTCATTTCACTTATGGGGATCTATTATGGTTTATCTACAGAAGGAGGTGCAGAGGGAGTAGGTAAGGCAGCCACGAAAGCGGTTGTATCGGCTTCTATACTAATACTTTTCTTCGACC
>CAZRTU010000360.1:0-772 GCA_964603075.1 uncultured bacterium | reverse complement strand
GGTCTTCTAATATCTTAAAAAAGGTTCTCATGATAGAGATAGAAAACCTTCATAAGTCCTTTAATGGCAATCACGTCCTAAGGGGGTTGAATCTTAAAGTCCAAGAGGGAGAGACCGTTACTGTTATAGGGAGGAGTGGCTGTGGAAAGAGTGTTCTCCTGAAGCACATAATAGGCTTACTCCATCCAGACAAGGGTGACGTGTGGGTTGATGGGAAGAATGTAAGGACCCTATCAAGGGGTGAGTTATACAAGCTTAGGTTGAACATTGGCGTAGTATTTCAGGCATGTGCATTACTTGATTTTCTATCTGTTTGGGAGAATGTTGCCCTCGGACTCACTGAAAATCAGAGGATGAAACACGATAAGGCAAAGGAGATAGTTAGAGAGAAACTGGCACTGGTCGAATTGGTAGGGATAGAGGACAAGAGAATATCTGAATTATCCGGGGGCATGAAGAAGAGGGTGGCAATTGCAAGGGCACTTGCGCTTAACCCGTTGTATATATTGTACGACGAGCCTACCACTGCCCTTGATCCAATAACTGCCAGGACCATAAACGAGCTTATTTTAAGTCTTAAGAAGAGGTTGAGAATCACAGGGATAGTCGTTACGCATGACATGGAGAGTGCTTTCTATGTCGCCGATAGGATAGCAATGCTTCACGATGGTAAGATTATATTTGACGGTTCTCCTATAGATGTTCAGACTACAGAAAATAAAACCGTACAGCACTTTGTAAAGGGTGGTGGTGAATATTGAAAGGTCTAAAG
>CAZRTU010000359.1:0-1949 GCA_964603075.1 uncultured bacterium | reverse complement strand
AGGGAGAGGCGGTTCTTACAGTGGGAAAGTGTGTTGATTTTATGAAGAGGGGTGCATCGGGAGTCATAACTGTGATGCCGTTCACCTGTATGCCAGGAACAAATGTGGCTGCTGTAATGACAAGGGTTAAGGATAAATATAACATACCTTATCTGAATATGGCCTACGATGGTTTAGAACAGACAACAGCGAGGACAAGGATAGAGGCATTCATGCATCAGGCTCATCAATGTATGCTAAAGGAAAAGCGGAAGACCCAATGACAATCAGATTACAGATAAAAGATTTCTCATCTGAACTTGGTTTTAAAAGAAAATAGCCTACTTTCAAAGGCCTTAACAGCAAACATCTGTGAGATAGCTTCGGGTCTTTTATAATTTTTGGAAAGCAAAATACCCTGGAGAGTTCTAATAAAAGGAATCCTTTTATTCAGGACAACCCGAGTCCGATCTGATATTATGAAAATCTTATTTCTTTATATAATTACACTAATAATATCCATATCACCGCGCGAATTTAAATGCCTGGTTGCAAGAGTGGTTTCTTTTTTATGGACGATCCTTGACATAAATAGGAGACTGGTAGTTTCGAGTAATCTGAGGCACTCGGGTATAGACAACCCTTGTCTTCCTGACGTTTGGGAGGTATTTAACAACTATCTTTTGGATTTCTTCAATCTACTTTATGTAAGATCCTTGACCAGAAGTGAACTTTTAAATCTCTTTATTACAGAAGACCTTAAAATCTTCAAAGAAACTCTTGAAAAGAAAAAAGGTGTGATATTAATATCCCCCCATCTTGGTGGGTACGAGATAGGAGCCATTTTCCTTTCCGCCACAGGCTTGCCAATGGTAACCGTTGCAGAGTGGAAAGGTGTGGGTGAATTACATTATACCTTCTACAAACACCTTAGGGGAAGATTTGGGATGCGAGTTCTGCCTTTGGAGCGCAGGATTACCCCTTTATCCATTAGGAACTATCTAAAAGAAAATAAAGTTATAGCGTTAGTTACGGACAGAAAGCTAACAGGGACTGGTTCAACAGTAGAATTTTTAGATGGAAGGACCTCTTTCCCAAAGGGACCTTTTTATTTTGCAATGAGATTTGTTACTCCAATAATTGTTGTATCCTTTATAAGAAAGAGAGGTAGATATATCTGCAAATTGTATGACCCAATTTATACTGATTCGATAGATGAGAAATCTGTCACGCAAAAGGTTATAGAAATTTTTGAATCCGAAATCAGGAATAATCCATATATGTGGTATGTATTTCAACCTATATGGATGGTAGAGAAATGAGGGTGGCACAATTAATGGAATGGAATTTTGAAGAACCCGGGGGCATCCAATCGCACGTGAGGACACTTGCCTCCCAGTTGATCAATCATGGACATTATATTATTGTAATTATGAAGAAAAGACTCGTTAAGGTGAATAAATATGGCTTTTCTACCTATTACCTCAAGCCTCAGATTTCTTACCCAGCAACTGCAATCCCTGTAAGAAGATCGGAAATCTTAAGGATTCTCCATAAAGAGAATATCAACATTGCACATATACATCATATGTTCAGTCCCTTTTCTGTATCTGCTACTCTAGCGGCGTATAAAGCAGAAATCCCCGTAGTTTTTACAAACCACACCGTCTTTTGGGCAGATAAGAAATATCTGTTGAATATGTTATTTTTTCATAAAGTGATTTTGAATAGGGCGTCAAAGATAATATCAGTCAGTAAAGCCGCCGATAGGATTGCAGAGATAAAAAAAAGAGAACCGTCATTCCCAATGGCGTAGACTTGGATCTATTTGCTCCCTCAAAATCAAATTCGATTCCAAACAGCGTGTGTTTTTGTGGAAGATTGGTCCCGAGAAAAGGGGTACATATTCTCATCCAGGCATTTAGTAAAATTAAGAGGGAAATAAAAGATGCAAAACTCTTTATTGTTGG
>CAZRTU010000358.1:0-1959 GCA_964603075.1 uncultured bacterium | reverse complement strand
TGCCGTTAAGAAAAACATTCGGGGTGCCCTTTTCTTTGCTTCGTTTCTTTTGGGCTCGCCCTGTGGAATATACAATACTGCACGGAGTTTAGGCAACAGAATGCTTTCTATTTAACAGGGCAAGCAAAAGAAATGAAGAAGATAATGCGATTCGGTATAAGTCTAAGCACTTTTACCCTCACCATATTCTTTATCACGAAAGTTTGAGACATCGCCTATGCTTCATATATTGATCAAAACCACTCTTGGTTCTGCATTCGTATCATCCGGATGGATTGGGAGGATTGTAGTCATAATACTATTTATCCTTTCAATATGGTCTTGGGCAGTATTTATATATAAATTTCGTCTATTAAAGAGGATTTTCCGTGATGACAGGGATTTCTTAGACCTTCTTAACGAAAAATTAACATTTAAACAGATCCACGAGATCTCAATAGAATTCAATGGTCCAGCCACAAAGATACTTAGAAAGGGATGGAATGCCGCTGGGCAATCTCCTATGGACGAGACACTTATAGAAAATGCGGGTTCAGCTATGAGGAGAGGAGTTGCGGAGGAGACCACAGAGCTCGAATCTCAACTGCCATTCCTGGCGACTGTAGTGACTGTCAGTCCGTTCCTCGGACTATTTGGAACTGTTTGGGGAATAATGAGAGCCTTTATCGACATTAAGACCTATGGCTCTGCTCATATAATGGTAATAGCACCTGGGATTGCTGAATCACTTATTACCACTGCAATAGGACTCTGCGTGGCAATACCAGCGGTAATCTTCTATAACTATCTCTCGAATAGGGTGCGTAAATTCATGGACGAGATGGACAATTTCATCCTGGAAACAATTGAAAGGATGAGAAGGGATTTCACCAAAAAGCCAGAGGTTATCTCACCCAATTCCCAGAGCAGCAATGATACAGAAGCCCCCTAGCATATCTCAGATAAACATCACGTCTCTTGTTGATGTGAGCCTGACTATTCTGGTAATCTTCATATTATCCGCCCCACTCCTCCAGTCGGGTCTTGACATCCAGCTGCCGAGAACCACCGTAACCAATTACGAATCAGAAGAAGGCTTGACCATAAGCATTACAAGAGAGAAAAAGGTCTATGTGAATGGAACGGAAATCAAAAGACCTCATAAAGAGCTTCTTCCGATATTAAGGGAAGCGGAAAAAAAGGTCTACATAAAGGGAGATAAAGATGTACCTTACGGATTTGTAATGGAGATAATAGGACTGGTAAAATCCGCTGGCATTGAGGATGTTGGTCTCATCTCAGAGCCCCAGCGGAGATAGTTCTTTTACAGTATAAAAGGAGGCGAAATGTCGAGGATAAGCTGCTATATCGTTATAGCCCTGGTCATCGTATCTTTCACTCTAATATATGCCCAGGAAGAAAAAGGCATTGAGATTACCGAGATGAACTTCTGTACGGACGTACAGGAAAGGGAACCCATAGGCGTGGATAGCGTCTTCTCCAAAATGGTTGGTACTGTATACTGCTTTACCCTGATCGAAGGAGCAGCAGACACTATATCAGTGGAACATATCTGGTATCACAATGACGAGAAGATGGCAGAGGTATCACTCCTTGTGGGTTCAACCAAGTGGAGGACCTGGAGTTCGAAGAAGATAATGGAAGATTGGGTTGGTAAATGGCGTGTCGATATCATTCTCGAAGGAGATATCCTGCGTTCTGAGGAATTTCAAATCGAAGATTAAGACCAAATATGCGAATTGGGGAGCGAGTCCACTCTATAGAACTCTTTCCAAATCGGGCCTATCTCATAGCCAACAAGAGGCTTGCTCTTATTGATGCAGGAATACCAGGTAGTGCCCACAGGATTATAAGTTACATAAGAAAAATAGGCAGGTCTGAATCGGAACTCGATCTTATAATACTCACTCATCATCATATAGATCATCGCGGAGGTGCACCCTTTCTTAAACATCTGAC
>CAZRTU010000357.1:0-1961 GCA_964603075.1 uncultured bacterium | reverse complement strand
GATATAGCGGAATCTACCGAGGACCTTCTGGCTGAGTACGGCGAACTCGCCTTTGAGCATAAGCTCGATGGACTTAGAATTCAGGTTCACAAAAATAACGATGAAGTACGCATTTTCTCAAGGCATCTCAAGGACATAACTTATCAATTTCCCGAGGTAGTAGAGGTCTCCCAAAAACTACCTCCAGGTCAATTTATTATCGACGGAGAGGCAATAGGAGTGGATAAAAATGGAAGGCCCCTTTCTTTTCAGTTACTTTCAAGGAGAATAACGAGAATCAAACAGATAGATGCCTTAAAGGCTGAAGTACCTGTGATACCGAACTTCTTTGATATCCTGTTTATTGACGGCGAAAATCTTACTGGAGAGCCATTTTCTGAGAGAATCAGTACATTGGAAGAGGTGATATCAGATACCGATTTTCTTATTAAGAGAAAACTATCAAAGAATATCAAAGACGCCAGAAATTTCTTCGATGATTCAATATCAAGTGGACATGAAGGAATAATAGCAAAAGTTCTGGACTCACCCTACAGAGCTGGTAAAAGGGGTAAATTCTGGTTTAAACTTAAAAGGGCTCATACAATTGAATGCGTGATACTTGGTGCAGAATGGGGACATGGAAGGAGAAAAGGTTATCTGTCAAACTTGCATCTCGGGGTATTAGATGAGACGGGGAAAAACTACGTTATGATAGGTAAGACCTTTAAGGGTCTTACAGATGCGATGCTACATTGGCAGACCGAGAAACTCCTCGAACTGAAGGTTCACGAAGACTCCTGGACAGTTTACACCAAGCCAGAAGTCGTGGTTGAGATTGCATTTAATAACGTTCAGAAAAGTCAAAAATATAGCTCAGGTTATGCGCTTAGGTTCGCCAGGGTTAAGAGGATTAGAGAGGATAAGTCTCCGTATGAGATAAACACGATTATAGATATAGAAAAAATCTACGTCTCTGAAATTATACCTTAATGAATCTATACGATCCTATAGAAAGGGCAGTTGATGTCAGAAGAATCGTAGCAAGTGACGACTCGAGAAAATATTACAGGGTTTCAAGGCCAGGAAAGTGGTATGGTGGAATAGCAACGGCAGATTGCTGTGGATGCAACCTGAGATGTGTGTTTTGCTGGAGCGATAAACCCAGAGACGATCCCTATAATATAGGCAAATTCTACTCGCCAGAGGAAGTGTTTTATAGGCTTATTGAATGCGCCAAAAAACACGGATACAGGTTTCTCAGAGTCAGCGGTAATGAACCCACTATTTCAAAAAAACATTTGTTGAGGTTGATTAAATTGGTCGAGAAAACGGACTTCCTTTTTATATTAGAGACAAACGGGACTTTAATTGATAAAGATTTTGCACGTGACCTCTCCTCCTTTTCAAGACTGCACCTTAGGATGTCCCTTAAGGGGACAAATTCCGAGGAATTTTCAAGAATCACCGGAGCATCACCCGACAGTTTTGAGTATATAGTAGATAACATCAAAAATACTGTAGAGCACAGGTTGAGCCTGAATATTGCAGTAATGCTTTCCTTCAGCCCAAGAAACAATTTCGATAAACTTAGGGTTCGGCTTAGAAAAATAGATCCCTCCTTAGATTCTAATCTTGAGGAAGAATATGTCTTCCTCTATCCCCATGTAATTAAAAGACTCAAAAAATCCCATATAACGCCGATTACCGCCTACAGTCCTAAAGGTATTCCACAGAGACTTACCTGAGATGATTTCCAAAAAATAAATTTTTCAAGAAAAAACTTGACAAATTATCCAAAAAGTGTTATACTTATTGTGCAGTGCACAATAAAATGAGATTGATTAAAAGATATAAAAACCGCAGACTGTACGATACTGCTAAGAGGAGATCCATTACACTCTCTGATGTCGCTTGCTTTATAAGAGATAAGGAGGATTTTCAAGTTGTTGAGAGCGAGACGGGAGAAGATATAACAGGAA
>CAZRTU010000356.1:1631-1966 GCA_964603075.1 uncultured bacterium | reverse complement strand
ATATTGTAAGATTGGACGACATTAATCTTCCATCGGGAATTTATTTCGCAAGGCTAGTGACTGAGAACTATAAGGAGACTAAGAAGCTAGTAGTGATGAAATAGTATCATATGACCATAGAAGGAGGGTACATTTAGGGTAACCCTTCTCGCCGATATGCTTGGGCTTTTGATTGCTTGTCGCTGAGGAGGTGGAGAGCTAATTAACATATACCTATAGGGATTTACCGATAGATCAAGTAAAATTGAACCAGGTGTCATATCTACCCATCGGTAGACGGGTGATATGAACTAATGATAGATTGTTGAGCTCGCACCTACAACAATCGCCTTAAC
>CAZRTU010000356.1:0-1621 GCA_964603075.1 uncultured bacterium | reverse complement strand
AGATATGGTAGCTTATGCTCTTAATTTTATTTATATTCTCTTATTCAGTTGTAAACGTTCCTTGCTATGTGAATGCCAACACCTATGCAGTGACCTTCCATTATTCTCTTGATGGGGAGAGCTGGGATATTATTGGTATAAGAAACTATTCCCTTCCATTTGAAACCCAACTGATGTTGGATTGTTTCCAGAGCATCCTATTGCTTCATTCTGAAGTGGCAGTATAGATACTCCTGTGCATATCCGCAGAATCTCCCGAAGTGTTCTCTCCCGAAATTCCATATCTTCTTATCGCTCACCTTCCTGTCTTTGAAGTAGAGCCACTGCATCGTCCTCTTTATCCACACATCAATCGGAAATGACTCGTACTTACCGAATGCAAAGAGTGCCACACAGTCAGAAATCTTCGGCCCAACACCCCTTATTCCCATAAGCCTCTCTCGCAATTCCTCATATTCCATACCCTTAAGAGTAATTAAGTCTATATCTCCTTTTGTAATGGCTTCTGCTGCATCTACGAGGTAATCACATCTAAATCCCAGTCTACAGGTATCTATTATGTGCCTGTTGGCTGCTATCGCTTGTGGGGACGGGAAAGAGAAACCAAAAAGTCCTTCCAGCTCAATTCTCCTTCCGAGTCTTAGGGAGAGATTTTCGATCATCCTCTGTATATTCGGGATGCTGTTGTTGGAGGACAGGATGAATGAGGCGAGTGTCTCCCAGGGGTTCTGCCTCAAGACACGCAGCCCCTTACAGGATTCTATTGCTGTATGAATGTGCTCGTCACGGTCTATCTCTTTTAGAATCTTCGCCAGTTCGATATCAAGAGCGAGGTATCTGGTTGCCCATTCTCTGGGGGATTTATTCGTTGTCGTGATTTTGAGTCTGTTGCCTTTCTGGTGTAAAATGAAGGCATCTTCACCCTCGATCCCATAATATGACCCTTCCGGTGTTCTCTTCCATCTGAATGCCTGGCCGCACTCAAGGGTATGATAGAGCGAAAGATTGTCTACTTCCAGCTCCATTCTATGGCATCTCTTTTGCATACCTTTTTGCATTCCATGCACCTTATACACTCCATTGAGTTGGGATCGTCGTATATGTATATATCCACAGGACAGACAATCCTGCAAAGGTTACACTGGTTGCATTTGGTCTCTTTGACCTTCATATTGAGGAGACTTATACGATTGAACAATCCCAGGATTGCTCCCAGTGGGCACATCGTTCTACAGAAGACCCTCTTTATGAAGATTGAGAGGACAATGACAGATATAAGTATGAATATCTTCAGGTAGAAAAGGGGTGAGGTGAGGATCTGAGAACGAAGATGTTCTCCAAGGAAGGCAAATGCGATTGGCAGACCGCCCTCAAGGGTTCCCTGGGGGCAGAGTTTACAGAACCAGGATTCGAGGGTTATGGCGGGTATTACAATAACAAGAGCTACGAGCACCACGTATTTAAGGTAGTTAAAGGCTTTTAGCATCCTTATCTTGCGGCTCTTTATCTTATACAGGAGGTCCTGAAGCAGTCCAAATGGACATAGCCATCCGCAGGTCCACTTACCGAGAAACATCCCAACAGTTCCCAATGCACCAACCACGTAAAAGGGAAATCCCTT
>CAZRTU010000355.1:0-1971 GCA_964603075.1 uncultured bacterium | reverse complement strand
GTTGTATCTCTTTCCCTTACATACCTCGCACACTATATATATATCAGGGAGGAAGTGCATCTCCACCTTTATAAGTCCCTCACCCCGGCAGGCTTCGCATCTGCCCTGCGGGACATTAAAAGAGAATCTACCAGGTTTATATCCCCGCATTTTGGATTCTGGGAGGGTTGAAAAGAGTTGTCTTATGTATGTGAAGACACCAGTATAGGTGGCGGGGTTTGAGCGCGGGGTTCGGCCTATTGGTGACTGGTCGATATTAACTACTTTATCTATAAAATCGAGATTCTCAAGTCCCTCGTATTCTCCAGGAGAAAGCCTTGAGTGGAAGAAATGTCTTGCTAATGCACGATAGAGGGTCTCATCAATAAGCGAAGATTTTCCGCTGCCCGAAACCCCTGTCACCACTATAAATAGACCCAGTGGTATACCCACATCAATGTCCTTTAGATTGTTATGTCTTGCTCCCTTTAATAATATTTGCTTTTCTCCCGGCTTCCTTCTTTGCTTGGGAATCTCAATCCTGAGTTTTCCTGAGAGATATGCTCCTGTAATTGAACTCTTATGGTCTTTAATCTTGTGGGGAGTACCAGTTGCAACGACGCATCCGCCGTGCTCGCCTGCACCTGGACCAAGGTCGATTATATGGTCTGCTTCGAGTATGGTTTCTCTATCATGCTCTACAACCACAACCGTGTTCCCCATATCTCTGAGTTCTTTTAGAGTAGATAGAAGCCTTACATTATCCCTCTGATGCAGACCAATCGAGGGCTCGTCAAGTATATATACCACACCCACGAGTCCTGAGCCAACCTGTGTCGCTAATCTTACTCTCTCGTCCTCGCCTCCCGATAGGGTCTCTGCCTTTCTTGAAAGCGTTAGATAATCAAGTCCAACATTTATAAGAAAATCGAGTCTCCTTTCTATCTCTCTTACGATGAGTCTTGCAATTTTCTCCTCTTTTTTTGTCAATTTAAGTTGCTTAAAGAATTCTCTCTCTTTTTTGATTGTCGTCTTGGTTAGCTCATCGATGTTTAGTCCCCTTATCTTTACGAAGAGACTCTCTTTCTTTAGACGTGAGCCCTTACATTCTCTGCAAGGAGTAACAACCATATATCTCACAATCTCTCTTCTTATAAATTCTGATTCAGTATTCAGGTAAAGTCTCAAAAGTCGAGGTATAACGCCCTCAAAACCAGATGCTCCGTCGAGGATTACACTTTTTGCATCATCTGATAGTTCCTCCCAGGGCGTTGATAGAGAGAAATCGTATCTCCTTGATAGGTATTCTAATTTTCTTAAGAGCCACCTGCTCGGCTCACCCCATGGTGATACAGCTCCTCTCAGTATCGATAGTTTCTTATCTCTTATCAGAAGCTCTGGGTCTATACCGAGTTCCGTCCCCAGACCGTGGCAGGCAGGGCAAGCACCATAAGGGGAGTTGAAGGAAAATATTCTCGGCGTTATCTCTTCGTACGATATCCCACATACGGGACAGGATAATTTGGTGGAAAAGATTTGTTCTTCTTTGTTAGATAAATCCTGTATCAGCACGACCTGATTCCCTTCGGAGAGAGCTGTCTCCAGCGAATCAGCAAGACGGGAGCGAATGCCTTTTTTCATTATGAGGCGGTCGACCACTATATCAATGCTATGTTGCTTATATCTCTCAAGTTCAGGGACGTCTGATAAATCGTATATTTCTCCCTCGATTCTAACCCGTACGTATCCCTTCTTCGTTAATTTATTGAGAAGGTCTTTATGCTCCCCTTTTTTTCCGCGAACAACCGGTGCGAGTATCTGAAATCTTGTATCCTCGGGAAGTTGTAGTACCTTATCCACGATCTGGTCGATTGTCTGCGCAGTAATCTCTCTCCCACAATTATAGCAGTATGGTATACCGATTCTTGCGTACAGGAGCCTCAGATAATCGTAGATTTCAGTGATGGTGCCAACTGTGGAGCGCGGATTATG
>CAZRTU010000354.1:0-1977 GCA_964603075.1 uncultured bacterium | reverse complement strand
GTCGGTATAAATCTAAAGGAATTGGGATAAGTCTGATCTATATCCGTCGAACAGAAAGGGTAAACCGATAGACTGCGGATTCCAGGAGGAATTCTTATTGCGTTGGACAATAAACATTGAGCGATATCCCTTATGAACTAAATTTATCGCCTATTTATCATTAAAAGGACATTAAGAAAAATCTTATGTAATGTTATTATAACAAGGAAATAACAATTTGTCAAGTTTTTTCGACCGATTATATCGCTTAGAGTGTTATGAACACAATTCAATATCTCTGGAATTTATTGAAGCAAAGCGTAAATTCCTCTTTTAAATTTCAGTTTTCAACCTGACCCTAGACGCTTCATGGTCATATGATACTATCTTAAGACAAAGAGCTTCTGAGTAGCCACGAATCCATCTGCTTCCATCCTGTAGAAATAGATGCCTGTCGGTATTGTCTCACCAGAAGAATTTAGACCTTGCCACTCTACAGTGTGATTACCTGCATCGAAATATCCATCCACTAATTTCATAATCTTTGTGCCCATTATGTCGTATATGTCAATCTTCACTTTTGTGCCTTTTGGTAATCCAAATTTTATCTGGGTCTTATCGGAAAAAGGATTTGGATAGTTTCTTCCAAGGAAGTAGGTGCGCGGTGGATCACTATCAGAAATACCTGTAATTCCCGTTGAAAACTCATAGCAGCTGTCGGGTGCACCAGGAGGATCAGTGGACTCGTTTGGAGGTTCAACCGTATCATCTGCCATTATGTAATAACTTATATCTATGTAAAGTGAATCCTGCTCTGGAATCTCGGCACTATAATAGTTTTCAACAGCCGAATTCATCTCTAAATATTGCCAGTCGGTGTCTAAACTGGTCCTGTAATAAAGGAGTACGCTTCCGACCCCATTCTTATCCATAACATATGTTAAAACGGGAAATGGTCCACAATAGAGTGTATCATGCCATACGGTTGTGGACTCTATAACTGGGGCTCGTGTATCGATAGTAAGGGTAAAAGGATTAGACCAGTCCGACCAATTTTCGAATCTATCTCCGGCACGTACTCTCCAGTAGTATTGACTGTCGGGTAATGGGTTGGACGTTATGTATAAATGGGGTATGATCAATGAGTCGTTAATTAAAGGAGAACCGAAGAGTGTATCAAGACTTACCTGTAACCAATGGTGGGTTGCATAATCCACATTTGACCAGCGGAACAGGGGAGTGTTGTCACTTATGACTGCTCCATTACCAGGACTGGTTAGAGTAGGGAAGAGGGGAATGGGAAAAAAGTAAATCCAGCCATCTCTGGCAACATAGCTTATCGTGTCAGGATCTCTACCCGTAATTTCACAGTCATCAAGTCTCAGAATTGTGCTGTCTCCCATTACCGCAGCACTATCAATATCGAAAAATAACTCCAATATCTCGCCATCACCGGGCGGAAGCGAATCTCTGCTCATTAATGAGGTCATAATAAGGTGTAGTGAGTCACTCCAGTCCTCGTAGTGAAGACCCATAAAGTTCGTACGTAGTGTAGTGATAATACTATCTATAGAGACCAGCGAGCCGTCGAATTTGAGTATGAAACTGATTCCTTCAACGGTCATAGGGTTATAGAGTTTTATGCCAATACGATTACCGCTTGAATTGGGAACAGCGATGACATCTACAACTCTCAGGGTGCAAACTGTAGATTCTAAATGGTGTCCTGTTGGTTTTAAGAATGGGTCTCCGAGTAAGGTCATCCCATAGTGCCAGCAGAGCTCATTGAAACTGAAACCTCCAATAGCAACATGGGCAAACCAGTCCCTGAATGCTTCGCCGAGTGTCTTTTCTTCAGAGAGAGGATGGTAGAAGTAGTAAAAGGAGAGCATACTCCCTGTCTTCGTGGAGCCGATTGCTCCAAGCCCATAGGTCTGATTGAAGATAGCTCTCCCACCACCATATCCGTTCTCTGTATAGCGCGCAAACGAACAGGCA
>CAZRTU010000353.1:0-1985 GCA_964603075.1 uncultured bacterium | reverse complement strand
CACTGTTCCAGAGTAAGTCACGTCGAAGCCAAGGTTGGGACCTGAGTTGATACCAGAAATCAGAAGATGTGGTTTTTGATCCAATAGGGAATTCACTCCAAGAACCACACAGTCTGTTGGAGTGCCACTGACACCGTATATACTTTCTGCAACGCGTCTAAAGTTTAGACGGGTGCGAAGCGTTATAGAATGTGACGACCCGCTAACCTCCTTCAGGGGAGCAATAATTTGCACATCGTGTTCTTTGTGCAACAGCTCGTAGAGATAACGGATTCCCTCAGAATGTATTCCATCGTCATTTGTTATGAGAATATTCATATCTTATATATATTTTTTAGGAAACTGGAAGTATTTTTATAACCTAATTGCAAAATGCCTCTATAGCCAGATTGATCTTAAAACGAGTTTAATGAATCTGATTGTATCCAATACCGGTTTTATAGCACTTTTGGACTCGTTATAAATGGTTTTTATTGATACAGACGAAATCCTAAAACCCCTTCGGGCAGCCTTTACGATAATCTCAGATTCGGTCTGAAAGTTACTGCTTGAAAGAGGAATTGTAGTTATTATTTCTCTTCTCAATGCCCTGAAGCCACTTTGTGAATCCTTTACTCTTGTGCCCGCAAGTAGGGAAACAACAAAAGATGTCCAGAGGTTTGTTTGAAGTCTTGCCAAGGGCATAGAGGTCAGAGAAATATTTCTCACCCCAATAATCATATCACCTTTATCTTCTTTTATAGACTTTAGGAACCGTGGGATATCATCAGGCGAGTGCTGTCCATCCGCATCCATTGTTATTACCCATTCTGCTCCTTCATTACATGCAAACCTAAATGCGGTTCTATGTGCCATCCCTTTGCCCATATTGTGGTTATGTCTAATGGTATAAACCCCGCATGATTGGGATATTTGAGAAGTCCTGTCAGTAGATCCGTCGTCCACGACAACTATATCCTGAGAGGAAAAATCCAGAGACCGGAGAAGCCTCCCGATAGATTTTTCTTCGTTATAAGCGGGTATTATGATTATCACTCTTCCCATATTTTGTCGAATATATACCATTGTGTTGTATACTTTTTAACATATCTTTCCAATATCCTTGCCCATTTCTCTACCATATTATCTCCGTTATCAGGATATAAGGGTTCCTCAAAGTATACATTGTATCTTCCGTTCTCCTTGACACAGAAAGCTGGTATTACAGGGATCTTTAGACGCTGTGATAGTTGGAAAACTCCTTTAGGTACTTTGATTTTCTTGCCCATAAAGTTCATAAGTGTAGAATTACCGATGTAATCCCTATCGCCAAGCGTAGCGACTACATCGTCATTCTTTAACGTACTTACCACCTCTCTTAGGTTGCCACCCAAATACGCCACCTTCATTCCAGCGAGGTTTCTTCTGTTTGTGAAAAAACTTGTCACGTTCCTTTGGGACTGCTCTAAGGCTATAACTGTAGGGTTGTATCCTAATCCAGCCAACATACTGGCACCCCATTCCCAGTTTCCCAGATGTGCTGTGAGTACCAGAGAAGGTCTCTTCATCCTGTTGACATTGATTGGGGTAAGATAGTTAAGTATTCCCCTCTTATAGGCCGAGGGAAGTATAAGAAATTCGTATATGAAAGTAGCAAAGTTCTCATAGGTCTCAATTACATATTTGAAAAGCTCCCGTCTTGTAAGTTTCCTGTTCTTTATTATTCTAAAATTGTCGAATACGATTTCTCTCCTTACTCTATAGAAGGTAAAATACATAAAATCTGCTATCCTTCTCGTTATAAAGACAGCGAGTTTATAGGGTATAATGTGAGAAAGGAAGGCTATGATAGTGTACCACAATATCATAGGGCTCATTATACATCTAAATTAAACAAAAGTCAAGAAAAATTTAGCCTGCCTTGATATTAAGAATACCCAACCACATTATCCTCACGGCTAAATGCTCTTGGATTGTGTAAGACCATAAAGATTGCAATCTTTATG
>CAZRTU010000352.1:0-2018 GCA_964603075.1 uncultured bacterium | reverse complement strand
TAAAGTGGCAAAATCGAATACTGTCGCAATACCACCTGCAACGACAGAGCGAAAAAACTGTATCGTAATACTGTCCGTCTTCCTTCTTACTAGTCTATTGAGGACACGATGCATCATCAGCTCGACAATGTAAGTTGTAATAAAATTATAGCATCAATTAAGAGAAAAGTCAAGAAAAAAGATGGATTGCGAAATAAGGTTGATTCTCATAAATTTTTCCTTGACAACAAATGAATCGTGGGATATAATAAATCCATGCGTACACTAATATCTATTGTCGTACTCCTGCTTTTGATACTATTTGTATGGTATCTCCTAAAACTCTACGAGAGAAGAAATGTCTATTTCCCCACAAGGACTATCTTTGCCACGCCGAAAGATATCGATCTCGATTATGAAGACCTGTACATCACGACCAAAGACGGCGTTAAAATAAACGCGTGGTTTATCCCTGCAAACTCTGGGAAGATTACATTCCTATTCTGCCATGGCAATGGTGGCAACATAAGTCATAGGACAGAGATTATCAGATTGCTCAATTATCATGGCTACAATCTACTTATATTTGATTACAGAGGCTATGGAAGAAGCGAGGGAAGCCCCACGGAAGAAGGAACCCACCTTGACGCATTGGCTACATATAATTACCTCAAAGAGCGGGAAGACATTGTGGAGGAAAAAATATGCATTTTTGGAAGATCTCTCGGAGGCAACATAGCAATTGCACTTGCCGCAAGATTGGATAAGGGTGTGCTAATTTCAGAAAGTGGATTCACATCCGTAATGGAGATGGCAAAACAGATTTACGGGGTGAAGATACCCTCTGTGTTCCTTTCTCACAGGTATGATGCCCTCTCGAAAATCAAAGAAGTAAAAATTCCAAAATTAATAATGCACGGTAAGAATGACAGACTAATACCGTTTGGACTTCAGCGAGTTTATTGAGAAATACCTTGGTTGTTAGTAGGCACTTCGGTTTGTTGCGTTGATTGGGTTTGTTGGGTTGATTGAGTTATTTAAAAAATATGTACTAAGCACTACAAGGAAAAACGATAAAGGTTAAAGGATAAAAGAACTCTACGACACTATGACTCTAAAATCATCCTATGCACCAATAGGAAAAAAATATGTTACTTTTAATTACGCTCTTGCTTCAGCCAAATCTACCTGATAGAGACATCTTCTACAGGTCATCCGGCAACGTATCACAGGAAGTGATCACCTATGATACCACGTGCCTTTTTGATGTTCTGCACTATGATATCTCAGTAGAACTCGATATGCCAGGTATAGAGTTTCTGAATGCATCCACCGAAATTACAGCTGTAGGCAAGTTCGATAGTCTGTCCAGCGTGGAGCTAAATTTCTGCAGCATGCAGACAGATTCAGTCTTTGCAGATTCACTTCCAACCACCTATCAAACCTCTGGCACTGGACCAGACCAGTTGATATCAATTGACCTACCTGAGCCTGCAGGGGTGAATGATACATTTAGAATCAGGGTCTTTTATCACGGGACACCAGAAAATGGTGTGTACTACAGTTCATTCAATTACGGTCTGACCTATGTCATGAGCATACCATGGGATTGGACCGATTTTCCTGTTGGCGCGAGATACTGGTTCCCATGTCACGATGCATTCTGTGACAAGGCAACCTCTTCTATGTCTGTGATTATACCTACAGGCTATGAAGTCATTTCCAATGGTAAATTTAAGTCCTTAGACCCGGTCGGTTCGAAGGTATGCTACACGTACATTGAGTCCTATCCCATACCTACCTGGTATATAGTCTTCGCAGTATCAGATTATGCAGTCATAAGGGACAGCTTTGTTTACGGGGACAGCGTTATGCCTATATACTACTGGCCAGCCCAGTGGGATTCTGCATATGCTCACACTGCCTTCTCAAACGTACCTGATATACTCGGCTTCTACTCCGATCTATTTGAAGATAGATATCCCTTCTTTAACGAAAAGTATGGATACGTTAAACTTCCTCCAGCGGGATGGGCTATG
>CAZRTU010000351.1:0-2043 GCA_964603075.1 uncultured bacterium | reverse complement strand
TAAAACTGTTTATAAAAGAAGTCACGATTCCCGACAGTGCTTCGAAATCTATATTCATGCTGTCCCCGATTGTATCCGTTGCCTCAGTGTCGGTTACAGCTACTATCGTGGGAATGAACATCTATAGACCTGATTATGGTTTCAACGGAGATGTAATCGTATGCGTATACCTTTTAGTCATTCCCTCACTTGCAGTGATTCTGGGAGCAAGTGCCTCTGGTAACCCCCTCGCATCTATTGGAGCATCCCGCGAGATGAAATTGGTGCTCTCATACGAGCTTGCCTTCTGGATTGCTGTTACAGTTCCAATAATACAATCAGGCACGTTCAAGCTCGGGAATCTTCTGGTTCACCAAGCCACACATGGGGCTATAGCCGGCTCCTGGTCTGGAATATTTGCCTTTATCGTTACCATTATCTGTATGCAGGCAAAACTTGCAAAGGTCCCCTTTGACATCCCTGAGGCTGAGACCGAGATAGCGGGTGGAGCATATATCGAGTATTCAGGGGCTCTCCTGGGTTTCTTTAAGATAGCTCATTATATGATGCTTGTGGTTTTGCCGGTTTTTCTACTGCAGATCTTTTGGGGACCTCTAAACTCCTGGATAAGTATACTTAAATATTTCTTATTACTCTTCATAATAGTTGTGATTGAAAATACAAATCCGAGGTTAAAGATCGACCAGGCGATTAAGTTTTTCTGGTTTGGTTTGTTTCCCCTCGGGATAATAAGTATAATACTCGCAACCTTAGGATTATGAGTAAAACTGGTATTTTATCACGTTCAATCTGGGTTTTCCATTTTGGCTCGGCTGCTTGTAACAACTGCGACATAGAGATCATCGATGCCCTGACCCCGCGTTTTGACTTAGAAAGGTTCGGGATAAAACTCGTGGGTTCTATTAAACATGCCGATTGCCTTCTGGTCTGTGGAAGTATGAATAAGAAAGGTGCTTCAAGGTTAAAGTTCCTGTATGATATAGCTCCCAAGCCAATCGCAGTTGTAGCCTTTGGTTCTTGCGCTGCCTCTGGTGGAATTTTTGCGCCCTCGTATTATTTCTACGGACCGGTTGATAAGATTATTCCAGTGGATGCCTATATCCCGGGATGTCCACCAAGGCCAGAGGCTATAATAGATGGCATTATGAAGGTAATCAAAAAATTGAGAGGCTAAGGTAAAACGATGAAAAAGCAAGTAGTGGATATGATAAAGGAAAAGTTGGCTGGCAAGTTTCTAAATTGGGAGAAAAAGAACGACAGGAGATACTACATCCAGATAGATAAGGGTGACCTCGTTGAGGCATCGAGAATTCTCTTCAAGGATTTGGGGTTGAGGTTCTCTATTGCCAGCGGTGTAGATGCAATAGATAATTTCGAGATCCTTTATCATTTTGCCAGTGATAAAGATGATAAGTACTTTTCTCTACGTGTCATAATTGATAGAGATAAACCCGAGGTGCCTTCCATATCCGGGGTTATAACTGCAGCAAAATGGATTGAGCGTGAGATATGGGAGCTATTTGGAATTGATTTTAGGGGACATCCAGGACTAAAAAGGCTTTTACTGAAAGAAGATTGGCCAAAGGGCGTATGTCCATTGAGAAAAGACTTTAGAGATGAACAAAAACCCAAAAAACCATAAGACCATCATACCAGTTGGGCCCTATCATCCTCTGCAGGAAGAACCAGAGTTCTTCGAACTTGAGGTTGAGGGTGAGAGGGTTATAAAACTTAATATAAATATAGGCTACAATCACCGTGGTATAGAAAAGCTTTCCGAGGGCAAGCACTTTGACCAGGTTACATTCCTTGTTGAGAGGATATGTGGTATATGCTCGACCTCCCACCCATTCGCCTATGTTCAGGCGATAGAGGACCTCGCCGGTATAGAGATACCTCTCCGCGCAAAGTACATAAGATGTGTGATCGGCGAGCTGGAGCGAATTCACTCGCATCTTTTGTGGTTAGGTCTGGCAGGTCATTTTATCGGATATAATACGGTCTGGATGTGGGCGTGGAAATACAGGGAAACAGTCCTGGATC
>CAZRTU010000350.1:0-2046 GCA_964603075.1 uncultured bacterium | reverse complement strand
CAGGTTAGACGATACAGGAGAGGTTATCCACAGGATAGGTGAGATGGCATTCGACGAGATACCTGAGGTGGAGACGGTTATTGCAATGGTGGGTGGGGAGGACGTGGAGATGTTGACCGGGCAGGCTGGCAGAGGTAATCGAGGCGTAGTTGATATCGTATTGGTTGATAAAAGGGAAAGAAAGAGAACCCAGAGGGAGATTGAAGAGATTCTAAGGGATATGACCGGGAATATCCCGGGTGTTGAAATCGTCTTTTCACAGGAGATGACTGAATTCATGATGGGCTATACAGGGAGAGCAATAGAGCTCGATATATATGGTAATTCTTTTGAGGAACTTGATAGGATATCAGATGAAGTGCATTCATTGATAGAGGATATTCCTGGGACTAGAGACGTGGCAATCTCCAGAGAGGAGAAGAAGCCCGAAATTCAGTTACAGATAGACAGAGATGTTGCCCAGGGCTTAGGTCTACCTGTTTATGTTATAGCAAATACCATAAATAATAGCGTAAGGGGTAAGGTGGCGAGTATCTACCGTGAAGGTGGGGAGGAGTATAATATAAGAGTCAGGATTGCGGAAGAGGACAGGAAGACTATTGATGATGTTCTTGCAATTCCCCTACGCACACCCCTTGGCAGTGTGGTAAGACTTCGCGATCTTGTTGATGTTCGTCCGGCACTCGGTCCACGCGAGATTGAACACAAAGGTCAACAGAGAATAATAACTGTATCTGCAAATGTTAGTGGAAGAGATATTGGCGGTGTGACCAGAGAAATACAAGATAAGATAAAGAAGAATATAGTCCTCCCAAAGGGCTATAGCATAGATCTTGGTGGGCAGGCAGAGGAGCAGAGAAAATCTTTTATGTGGCTAACTATTGCCATGTTAGGTGCGGTCTTTCTGGTATATATGGTCATGGCTTCCCTGTTTGAATCTTTCATAGACCCTTTTACAATAATGTTCACAGTGCCCCTGGCGATAATAGGTGTAATATGGTTGATATTTTTGACAAATACTACCTTTTCTGTAATGGCTTTTGTTGGAGCCATTGTGCTGGTAGGAATCGTTGTTAACAACGGTATAGTCTTAATTCATTATATCAATCTCCTTCGGAGAGAGAAGAATATGGAGTTGAGAGATGCGGTAATGACCGGTGGTAGAAGGAGACTGAGGCCAATACTTATGACGGCTCTAACTACTATATTTGCGATGATACCAATGGCTCTGGGACTGGGTCATGCTGCAGAGATGAGATCACCCATGGCAAGGGCTATTGTAGGGGGGTTGACCACATCCACATTTCTCACACTGGTGTTTTTGCCCGTATTGTATTTTGTCTTTGAAAAGATGATAGAGAGGATTAGGAAAAGAAGAATCTCCAATAATTGATATAAGCCTATTTGGCACGTTTGCGGGTTTTTTCAGTTACTGATTTTTTCTTGACATGGTTTTAATTATGGTGTATAATTAGATCACTTCTGTTCGCTTTAGTGAAGGTGTAATCTAATCTGTGATATTATGAATCCCAAGACTCTCTGGAAAGTAACATACGGATTATACGTGGTATGCTCAAAGAAGAATAAAGAGTTAAATGGGCAGATTGCGAATACGATTTTCCAGGTAACCTCTGAGCCACCAACAATTGCTGTAAGTATTTACAAAGGTAATTATACTCATGAGTTTATACAAGAGAGCAAGGTCTTCACTGTGTCTATCTTGTCCCAGGATACCCCCCTCAAGTTTATTGGGCATTTTGGTTTTAAATGCGGTAGGGATGTAAATAAGCTTCAGGACGTCAAATATAAGTTGGGTATCACTGGTGCCCCAATAATATTAGAGAATAGCATTGGATATCTCGAGTGTGAGGTTATCGATAGTTTGGACGTTAATACACATACCATATTCGTAGGGAGATTAGTGGATGCCGATATCACGGATAGTAAAGAACCAATGACCTATGATTTCTATCACAAAGTGAAGATGGGTAAGGCACCTAAATCAGCTCCCACGTATATAAAGGAAGAAGATATAAAGAAAACCAG
>CAZRTU010000349.1:0-2046 GCA_964603075.1 uncultured bacterium | reverse complement strand
GATTTTTTACCGCAGAGTACGTTCACCCTGTTAGATAATTCTATATCTAACAGGGCAGGAAGAACGCTGAGTTTGAATGGATAACAAGTACATAGACTTCGCGTTCTCTGGAACATGGGGGAAACAGTGGAAACAGAAAATAGCGATTTCCTATATAAAGACTTAACAGAAAGAATCATAGCAGCTGCGATAGAGGTACATAGGAGGTTAGGAGCTGGCTTTACAGAAGATGTATATGAGGAAGCCTTCGCATATGAGCTGAGACTGATGGGCATTAGCTATTCTCGTCAGGCAGAGTTCAACGTACCTTACAGAGATATTATAGCGCATACTTATAGAGCTGACTTTGTAATAGAGAATAAAGTAATTGTAGAATTAAAGGCTGTGACAGAAATTGTTGATATTCACAGAGCGCAATTGTTGTCTTATTTGAAGGCGAGTGGGCTAGAGGTAGGTTTGTTGTTGAATTTTAACGTCAGGATGATGAAAGATGGGATTGAACGTGTCGTGTTGAGTAATAGGTAGAGAGTACACAGAAAACTCGAATTGAATAATTCTCTGTGTCCTCTGTGGTTAATATATATAAATGAGTCTCTACCAATCTCTTAAGCTCCCTGTTGAAAATAGGTTAATCCGTGAAAATCTGTGGTTATAACTTTGATATTTACGTTTTGGTTTAGCTCTGTGTCCTCTGTGTTCCCTGCCTGTCGGCAGGCAGGTCTGTGGTTAATATATATAAATGAGTCTCTACCAATCTCTTAAGCTCCCTGTTGAAAATAGGTTAATCCGTGAAAATCTGTGGTTATAACTTTGATATTTACGTTTTGGTTTAGCTCTGTGTCCTCTGTGTTCTCTGCGGTTAATATATTTAAAAGAGTTTCTTACAATCTCTTAAGCTCCCTGTTGAAAATAGGTTAATCTGTGGTTATAACTTTGATATTTGATTTTTGACATTTAATATGATTTCTGTGTTCTCTGCGGTTAATATAGGGAGATAATGCATAAGATAACTGAAGACATGACCATAGAGGATGTCTTAGATAAGTATCCCCAGACCGTCAAAGTTTTTACAGAACTACAGGTTCCCTGTCTTGTCTGTGGAGAACCTCTATGGGACACCATTAAAGAGGCATCCGAAAGGTATAATGTCGAGCTTTCCATACTTCTCAAACGTCTAAATGAAATAGTCAAAAAGAAGTCAAGATGAGAGATCTGTTCAGATACTGTCCAGTATGCGGCAAATTGTTAGAAAAAAAATTTATTGAAGGAAAAAGGCGTTTAGTATGTCCAGAGTGCGGATGGATATGCTATGAAAATCCCATTCCAAGTGTGGTAATCTTGTTAAAAAATAGCAAAGATGAAATACTTCTTATAAAGAGGGGAGTCGAACCACAAAAGGGAACATGGGCATTGCCGTCTGGGTTTATGGAGGCGGATGAGGACCCTGAGGAGACCGCTTTGAGGGAGCTCCATGAGGAGACAGGGATAAGGGGGAAGATTAAAAGGCTTATCGGTGTCTACACTGAACCGACCAAGGCATATGGTCGTGTTTTGCTCGTTGCCTATGAGGCGGAGTTTCTCGAAGGGAAGCCGAGACCTGGCTCTGATACAGTAGATGTTTCTTTCTTTCCGAAAGAGGGCCTACCAGAAATTCCATTCAATGCGCACCAAAAGATACTAAACGACATCCTTGGAATTGAGATAAGATAGATTTTTTAAAAAACTATCAGAAATACCTAACCCACCTCACGAAATATGCCGATACAATTTGAAGTTTTTGTCCCTTTGAGGAATCTTGCCAAGAGAAATGTCCCCATTCAGCTCTAATAGTTGTATTATAATAGATTATCCAACCCAAGTTCATTCCATTCACTACCTTATAAGATTATACTATGTTTAGAATTAATGCCAAAATGGTATTCGTAAGAAATAAGATATTCAGTAGAAGCGAAAATAGTTTTTATAAATTGTAAGAAAAGGTAAAAAAAACTTGACAAAATATCTTACATATGTTATAATTAGCTGAAAGGAGGAGGGATAATGGAT
>CAZRTU010000348.1:0-2053 GCA_964603075.1 uncultured bacterium | reverse complement strand
CACCATTATACTCCTTGGCGTTACCACCGAAAATCCCTCCTTTGAGGTCATCCCTCCCCTGCTCTCACGCACAAATGTATACGTCTTCACTCACCTATCAAAGGAAGAGATAAGGTGTATTATAGACAGAGCAATTACACATCCACAGGGACTGAAAGATTATAACGTGGATATAAAAGATGAAGTGCGGGACTACATCTCTCTGGTCTCTAATGGGGATGGGAGAGTTGCTCTCAATATTCTGGAGTTCTCAGTACTCACATCAGAACCTCAAGGAACAAGGGATGGTAAAAGGCTAGTAACTTTGGAGAGAGTTAAGAAAATGGTCAAAGAGCTTCCATTAATATACGATAAGAAGGGCGAAGAACATTACAATCTCATATCCGCATTCATAAAGTCCCTAAGGGGGTCAGACCCGGATGCTGCTGTATATTGGTTAGCCAGAATGCTTGAATCTGGTGAAGACCCACTCTTTATAGTAAGGAGGATGATAATATTTGCTGCTGAAGACATAGGAAACGCTGATCCCTATGCACTAACGCTGGCAGTCTCATGCAAAGATGCAATACACTTCGTGGGTAGACCAGAAGACTCTCTTCCCCTTTCACAGACAGCGATCTACCTGGCAACCGCCCCCACAAGCAACACTGCACTTATAACTTACCAGAGAGCCCTGAAGGACGTAAAGAAGTACGGTCCTCTTCCAGTTCCCCTCCATCTACGCAACGCCCCAACTACCCTTATGAAAGAGCTGGAATACGGAAAAGGGTATCGATACCCCCATAATTTTAAAGGTCATTGGATTAAGGAGATATACCTTCCAGAAAGATTAAAGGAGAGAAGATACTACTTCCCGTCTAATTCCGGCAGAGAGAAAAAGGTGGTCATAAAAAAAGATGCTCAGAGAAAGAGATAGGTGAAATAAAAGGCGTAGACGGTGATAAATATAGCGCCTTCCCAGCGTCTGAGTCCCTTTCCAGTACTGCTAAATATAATCAATAAAAGAGAGAGAAGAATAAGTATGGGAATTGCAAAAAAATGGGTGTTCTTATCGACCGATAGGGGACGGATTAGTCCAGCAGCCCCTATAACCAGGATGATATCAAGTATGCTTGCTCCCACAATATTCCCTATAGAAAGGTCATAATGTCCCTTTCTCAGAGCAATTATGGAGGTAAAGAGCTCGGGAAGGGATGTGCCGAAAGCGACAAGTGAAAGTCCAATAACACCCTCAGATACCCCGAAATGTATAGCCAGTTCACTGCCTGATAATACAAGCAAACGGCTCCCAACCGTTACCAGCACGGCACCGAGCATGAAGAACAAAATCTCCCTCTTGGGGTTGAAATCTCCCCTCTGAACCTCCCCACTCATCCTCCATTCAGCTCGTGCCCTCTTTGCCTGTCTGAATGAATACCTTATATAAAGGAATACCAGTAGAAGCAGGATGAGCGATACTGGTCTCGTTATACTGCCAAGAAAAGAAAAGAGAAAGAGTAATGCTACAGCAGAAAGCAACATCAACGATTCTCTCTTTACAATTCCTCTCGATACAGGGATGAACGTAACGCATATACAACTGCCCAATATGATTCCAATATTGGCAATAGGTGAGCCAATTGCATTCCCTAACGACATCTCGACTTTTCCTATTGCCGAAGCTATCACGGAAACAAAGAACTCGGGAGCAACAGTGGCAAGGCTTACAAGTGTCGAGCCTATCAGAACCTTGGGCACGTGAAAGCCCTCAGCCATCTCGACAGATGCATTTACAAACCAATCAGCTCCTTTAAGCAGCAGGCCGAGAGATACGCAGAAAAGGAGTATGGACAGCCACAATGTCATGGTTGAATTATATCATAGATAAGACCTAAAGTCAAGAGAAATGTAATCTTAAATCGGCTGAACACACCACATGGTATCCCCCCCGTATGAAATCATTCCCAAGATCGTTCAGGATAATTGGGGGTAGATTGAATATTTGAGAAGAGGTTTGCTTCTCTTCCTCTTTACACACCCGATATATTCAGCCCATTGTCCATCTGTATCATAA
>CAZRTU010000347.1:0-2053 GCA_964603075.1 uncultured bacterium | reverse complement strand
TCTCCCGAGAGTGTATCTGCCGAAAGGAGAACCAATTCGCCTTTATCCTCGTAAATCTTTGAAACTTTACCTCTTATGTAGGTCACATGGTCTTCTTCCTGTGCGCGTTGTGTAAATTCCTCGTAACCCTTTCCATCTGATCGGACATCTATATAAAAAACTATGGGCTCTCCATCTGGCACACGATGTTTGTAGAGCATTGCATGCTTTGCAAGGTACATACAACAAACTTTTGAGCAATAGGATTTGTGCAATTCCGGGTCACGGGAGCCAACACAACTTACAAATGCAACTCGCTTTGGTATCTTCCCATCCGATGGACGCCGAATCTCACCACTGGTTGGCCCCGATGCTGAAAGTAGTCTTTCAAATTGCAACCCGGTTATCACATCCTTATATTTACCGCCGCCATACTCACCGAATTTTTCAATAGGATAAAGCTCGTATCCAGTCGCGACAATAATCGCACCAACCTCTTCTTCAATAAACCTGTCTTCCATATTATGAAATATAGCATCTGGTTCACAAACTTTCTCACATTCACCACATTCACAACAGCCAGCACAGCCAAGACAACGTTCTGCTTCCTTTTTAGCCTGATCCTCAGTAAATCCACACACAACTTCAGCGAAATTGGATACACGCTCCTCAACCTGTAGAGTTGGCGCTTTCTGCCTTCTTAGTATAGGAAGGTGTGGCGGTATTTTGAATTCATCTACAGGCTTGAAGCGACTCTCTCTCTCTGTCTTCAGATCTACTCCACATAGATACCTATCTATAGATATCGCCGCTTCTTTACCTGCAGTAATTGCTTCAATAACTGTTGCAGGTCCTGTTACCGCATCACCCCCGGCAAATATACCAGGGACAGAAGTCCCTAAAGTCACAGAATCCACAGTGAAGCTTTTCCACCTTGCATCTAATCTGAGTTTAGAATCCTGAGGCAGATAAGATGTATCGGGGGTCTGACCTATTGTGAGAATCACTGTATCTACATTAATATTAAATTCTGATCCTTCTACAGGAATAGGACGTCTGCGCCCTGATTCATCTGGCTCACCGAGCCTCATCCTTATACACATCATTTGTTTAAGCTTGTCATTAGACCCTATAAATTTGATCGGCGTGGTAAGATAATTTATCTTAATGCCTTCCTCTTCTGCCTCTTCAATCTCCTCCTCGATGGCTGGCATTTCAAGCCTTGACCTTCGATAGACTATAGTAACATCCTTCGCACCCAATCTGAGAGCCGTCCTGGCAGCGTCAATTGCAGAATTTCCACCACCAATCACAGCGACTCTGTCACCGATTCTAACTTCTTCACCTGAATTCACCCTATTTAGAAAATTGAGACCATAGTTTACCCCTTCAAGCTCTTCGCCCTGGACTTCGAGCTTTCTTTCAACCCAAGCACCTGTTGCTATGTATACAGCCTTGTATCCATCCTTAAGTAATTTCTCAGGGTCAGAAATCCTCTGATCTGTTTCTATTTTAACCCCATGACCTTTTATAAAGGAAATGTCTCTTTCCAGGCTTTCCTTCGGTAATCTAAACTCAGGAATGCCATAATAAAGGAGTCCTCCCACTTTAGGGAGTGCTTCAAAGACAGTTGTGTAGTAGCCAAGTTTGGCGAGTTGGAAGGCACAGCTAAGTCCTGATGGTCCACCTCCGATGATTGCGACCTTCTTCTTCTTTCGCTTGGGTAATTTTGGCTTTGGAAGCTCCTCTTCATAATCTGCAATGAATCTCTTAATCTCTCTTATTGCTATAGGTTCGTCAAACTCTCCTCTTTTACATTCCGATTCACATGGGTGAGTACAGACTCTGCCGCAAACAGAAGGGAAAGGATTATCTTCACGCTCAAGAGCAAGTGCTTCCTTGTACTTACCTTGCAGAGTTAATAAAATGTAGCCCTCGGCGTTCACTCCGGCAGGACAGGCAAACCTACAAGGCGATGTACCCCTTTTATCAATTACGAATCTATTTGGAACCGCCTGTGGAAAAGGTCTATAGATAGCTGTTCTGTTCGCCAATCCGGCTTCAAATTCACTTG
>CAZRTU010000346.1:0-2066 GCA_964603075.1 uncultured bacterium | reverse complement strand
CAACACTTTGCCGGATGGGCCTATAAACATCCTACCCTCTCTATCCTCTTTCTCTCCCGGTGCCTGGGCAATTAGAATCAAATCTGCATCCAGATTTCCCTCACCCGGGAGTGCGTTTGTTCTTGTCTTTGAGAGAATACAATTCTTGCAGTTCTTTATCTCTTTATTTAGATATTCAAAATCAAACCTCTGATATCCCATTTTTACCATATCTCTGTTTCATCAAAAGAGATCCCTCAATCCAGTCATTTTAAGGATGCCTTAAAAACTTAAAATTGCGTGTAATACAGGCGAAAACCCAGTAATTTTGCTCTTTATATTTTTCTCAATCTTCTGTGTTTAGGTATCCTGTGAGCCATTCTTTTGACAAGTGAGATTATAGCATCAAAGGGATTAAAAGTCAAGGAAAAAATGGGATACGAACTCACTATCTTTTTCACTTGACATAAAGGAAAACCTGATGTATAATGCTTCCCATGGATCCCCTTATCTCTATACTCCCCTTGGTTAGGAAACCCGGTAGATACACAAACGGCGAGCTGGGAACTCAAATAAAACCAGAGTACGATACTTCCTGTGTCCTGGCATTTCCAGATGTCTATGAAGTTGGCATGTCCTCTCTCGGGGTAAGGATTCTTTACCACCAGTTCTACAAAGCTGGGGTAAAGGTAGAAAGGGTATTCTCGCCATGGGTTGATATGGAAAAGCAGCTCAAGAAGAATCACCTCTACCTTTCGTCTATCGAGTCGAGAAAACCTCTTAAAGACTTTGACCTTGTAGCATTCTCTCTCCAATATGAGCTCAACTATACAAACGCTCTATGCATGTTAGATTTGGGCGGTATCCCTATCCGAAATACCCATAGAGGAGAAGACGACCCAATAGTGGTAGCAGGAGGTACCTGTGTATTTAACCCACTGCCTATACTCCCGTTCTTTGACGCATTTCTTATAGGTGATGCTGAGGTTCTCATCCCATCAATAGTACCCATAATAGATGACAAATCATTAAAAAGGAGTGAAAGACTCCAGGAACTTGGCAAACTCCCTGGTGTCTTGCTCTCTTTACGTGAAACTGAATCTATCCAGAACGTAAAAAAGGTATCTTTAGAAAAGCTCTCCTTTGATACGATACCCGATCCTCCGATTTTACCATTTATAGAGATAGTTCACGACAGATTGGTATGTGAGATAGCACGCGGCTGTACTCGTGGATGCAGGTTCTGTCAGGCAGGCATAATCTACAGACCATATAGAGAGAGAGATAGAGAAACCGTAGTAAAAGCGGTTTTAAATGGACTCGTAAAGACTGGATATAACGAGGTTACACTTCTCTCTCTATCGAGCCTCGACCATTCAGAAATCGAAAGCATAACACACGATCTGAGGAAAAGAAAGATAAAGGTATCTCTCCCATCACTCCGTGGTGATGCCCTGAACAGTGAGGTTGCTATGCTTTTAGGAGGTGGAGGTGTTACTCTGGCACCTGAGGCGGGAACGGAAAGACTTCGCAGGATCATAAACAAGGATATAGATGAAGACAATATGATCGAGTCTACAAAGAGATTCAGATCGTATGGACTTAGTCATGCCAAGCTCTACTTTATGATTGGATTGCCGTATGAGAATGATGAGGATATCTCATCTATAGTGAAACTAGTAAATAAACTCAGTAAGAACATCCCCTTGAAGGTATCTATATCGCCATTCGTACCTCGTCCGCATACACCATTCCAATGGGAGAGACAAAACAGCATAAAGGAACTTAAAGAAAGAATAGATTACCTGAAGAGCAATATAAAAAAGACGAAGGTAACCTATAGAGATCCAGAGGGGTGTTTTCTCGAGGGTGTATTCTCAAGGGGTGACGAGAAACTTGCCCCGGTTGTAGAGAGGGCATACAAACTCGGCGCCAGATTTGATGAATGGAGTGAGATGTTTGATTTTGAGAGGTGGATGGAGGCGTTTGACAAGGAAGGGGTGAATCCTGAAGTATATCTTAAAGAGAGGGAGGAAGATGAGGTACTACCCTGGCATGTAATACAAACAGGGGTTAGTAAGAACTGG
>CAZRTU010000345.1:0-2068 GCA_964603075.1 uncultured bacterium | reverse complement strand
CTTTCCAAACTTTCTGTCAGGCACGATGTCTTCAAAGAATATAGGCTTACCAGTCTTTATGATCTTAAGATATTTTTTGTATCTGCCTGTCTTTGTTATACTTGGAATTAATTCTCTCATATTCTTTCCTATTATGTTTTTCTTACCCACACCCTTTGGAAACATCTTTATTCCAATATCATTGACCTCAACTAAGTTGAGTTCTGAATCCCAAAGCGAGAAGATATCAGGAGCTGATTGCATAAAGCATCTTAATTTCTCTTCGCTTTCACGGAGCGCTTTCTCTGCTCGTTTTCTCCAGGATATGTCCGTTATCGTAGCGACCACTCTCTTGGTTGGATTTTTTGTATCTAAAATGTGCAACATTATATGTCCATCAAAAGTTGAACCGTCCTGTCTCTTTAGCTTTGCATCGAGCTGAACTACTTTTTCTTTAGAGCCTTTATAGATTATTTCCCCTACCCTTTTATACTCTTCTTCTGATGCATAAATTTTTCTTGCATCTCTTCCGAGATAATCATCCTTTCGTTTCGCACCAAACATCTTAACCATACTCTCATTTGCCCAACTAAGCTTTCTATCTTCAACCAATCCTATACCAACAGGAGAAGTTGCAAGAATACCGCTCAACAAATCCTTGCTTTCGCGTAAGTCGTCCTCCATCTTCTTTCGTCCGGTTAGATCCATGACAATTCCTCTTATGCCTACTGGTTTATTTTTTCTCATAATCGCGCTGGAGTAAACCATGGCTGGAAATCTGCTACCGTCCTTTCGTAACATGATGTATTCATTGCCTTTAGATCTATATCCACCCAATATTTTTTGCTTGTTCTGCTCGGTTCTTTCTCTGTCCTCTGGTACAAACAACTGAAGAAGATTCAATCCCCCATCTATATCTTCCTTTGTATAGCCCGTTGATTTGAGGGCTGCTCTGTTAGCGTATGTAATATTCCCTTTCTGATTTACTTCAAAGACAGTTTGTGGTAGTTTTTCAACCAGATCCCTGTATTTCTCTTCGCTCTCCCTTAGTGCCTCCTCTATCTCCTTCAGCTTGATATACTCAGCTTGTAATTCCCTGTGGGTTATTTCAAGCTCAGCCGTACGTTCCTCGACCTTTTTTTCCAACTCGTCCCGTGCCCTCCGGAGGTCTTCCTCCATCTGTTTTCTCTCTGTTATATCTCTCGCCACAGCAATAAATGCCTTTGGAATACCTTGCGCATTTTTAATCAAAGAGATATTCACTTCGGCTACAAACACTTTGCTGCCCTTTCGCACAAACTTGTACTCCAGATTCCTTACAAATCCTTTATTCAAGATCTTCTGAAGCGTCAATTTCATTCTTTCCTGTTCTTCTTTGACAATAAGTTTAAGGAGACTCCTTCCAAGTATTTCCTGAATTCTGCTGATACCAGACAACTCGAGCATTCGTTGAGAAACATATATGATATTCCCCTCCAAATCGGTCACTATAACTGCGTCTGGAGATGTCCTAACGAGCATCTTATACATCTCTTCAGACTCTTTAAGTGCCTCCATCAAATTCTTTCGTTCTGTGATATCTCTTAGAATAACCAGTGCTACCTTTCTACCTGCAAATTCGACGAGACTCCCCGTCGCATCCACTATTATTATTTTGCCATCTTTCCTCACTGCCCTCACATCTTCTAAAACGGCACGGCCAACCTTAAGTCCTCCTTCAAAAGCCTCGATACTTCTCTCACGTTCCTCTTCAGGGTGCAGGTCAGCAAACCTCATCTTTAAAAATTCATTCTTTGTGTATCCGAATAGCTCTTCTGCCTTCTTGTTAGCATCTAAAAGGTTTCCGTCAGTGTCTGCCAAAATAATTGCGTCGCTGGCGTTTTCCAGCAAGACGCAATATTCCTCCTTAGAACGTTCTACAGGTTGCTTTGGGGGGTGGTCTCCCTTCATCAATCCCTCTTTTTTTGACCTAAAGAACCTTCTTAAAGCCTTTTAAGTAGTTAGATGTTATAAGATATATCAAAATTCTCTGTTTGTCAAGAAAAAAATGACGATTTTTAAAAACTATCCAGAATAATTCCTTTCTAAT
>CAZRTU010000344.1:0-2070 GCA_964603075.1 uncultured bacterium | reverse complement strand
AACGGGTGTCCCAGTGAGCGACATGACGAGTGGATTTAAATGCTATAGAAAGGCTGTTGTTGAGGAACTTTTAAAGGAGCAGATAGTCTCGGATGGCTATGGCTTTCAGATAGAGACGGTCTTCTGGTCTTACAAAAAGAGGTTTAGATTGAGGGAGTTGCCCATTATATTCATTGACAGGTTAGAGGGTCATTCCAAGATGTCGAGGAGGATTGTTTGGGAAGCCTTTTGGGTTGTCTGGAGACTTAGATTTGCAGGAATGCTAAGGAAAGGCAGAAAAGGGAAAAAGTGATATCTGTCCTGGCGAAGATTTTATGCTTTCAGGGCAGGAACTATAAAAAGTCTTTTTTGAAATTCAAGGACTCCATGATTGTATCCGCCATAATTGTTGCAGGGGGCAGAGGTGAGAGAATGGGTAGCTCCGTACCCAAGCAGTTTTTGGACGTAAAGGGGGTGCCTCTTATCTCCTTCTGTCTGTCTTTTTTTGAGAAGTCAGAGGTCGTGGATGAGGTAATAATAGTAACCCTGCCAGAGTGGGTCGATAATGTGGAGAAGAGGATTGTTTCGAAGGCTAATCTTCGGAAGGTCAGAAAGGTCATAGTGGGTGGAGAATTTCGTCAGGACTCTTTCAGATTGGGTTTGGAGAAGGCAGATGGAGAAATTGTGGTAGATCATGACGCAGTAAGGCCGTTTCCTGGATTTTTGGACGTAGAAGATATGGTAGAGAAATGCATGGATTTCGGGGCAGTTATCCCGGTCGTTCCTGTGAGTGATACCGTCAAATATTTAGACGGTAATAAAGTTCGGGTGACCGTAGACAGGGGTGATCTATTCTGTGTTCAAACCCCGCAGGTTTTCAAAAGGGACCTTTGCAAGAGGGCATATGACCTCTCTCATGATAAGGGATTCAGAGCAAGCGATACAGCAGCACTTTTTGAGAAGGCAGGCATAGATGTATATACAGTTAGAGGTTCGGTCTTTAATATAAAGGTTACCACCAAGGAGGACATCCTTCTTTTAGAGAAGATAGACCAGATCATCGAGTCTGGTAGATTCAGCAAGTTCGGGATGTAAAGATCAAGAAGCAAGATGACTACCAGTAAACACTTATGCGTATTGGAATAGGGTATGATGTACACAGGTTTGTCTCTGGGAGACCACTCTTTTTGGGTGGAATAGAGATACCGCATGATATGGGACTGCTCGCACACTCTGACGGCGATGTTCTTCTGCATTCAATTTGCGATGCTTTGCTTGGCGCATATTGTAAGGGAGACCTTGGTGCTCATTTCCCCGATACAGAACCAAAATGGAAGGATGTGCGGAGCACATCAATACTGCAGGAGGTTATGAGAATTACCAATGCTGTGTTAGTTAACTGTGATTGTACGGTTGTATGTGAGAAGCCGAGGTTGGCACCCTTTATAAAGAAGATCAGAGGGAATATAGCACAACTCCTTGGTGTTTCGGTAGATGTGGTTTCAGTAAAGGCTACTACTGAGGAGGGACTCCTCTTAAGAGGGGAAGGGATAGCTGCTTACTCGGTCGTTCTCTGTACCTGATATTTGTGTACCTCTTCTATCGATTCTTGCCTTCTTTTACTTTTAAAGGACTGCTGCACTTTGTCTTCGATCGGTTCGCCAACTGCCAAGTTTCTCACACCAAGCATCTTGATACTCCCTTTTTATTTATCTGAATATAGGGTTTTTGGGTAATTACATCCCTTCTGCGTTCAGTGAGAGGAATTCTTCTGCCAGGTCGAAATATGCTATTGCGCCTTTTGATTTCACATCATAAAGCAGAGCGGGTTTCCCATAGGATGGTGCCTCGGCGAGTCTGATATTTCTTGGGATGAAGGTTTTGAAGACCCTGTTGCTAAAATGTGTTTCTATTTCTTTTTTCACCTCCCGCGTAAGTAGGGGTCTCATATCCAACATAGTAAAGAGAATACCTTCTATTGAGAGAGAGATATTAAGTGAACGCTTTATTCTATTTATGGTTGAAAACAATCTTGATAGCCCTTCCATGGCATAGAATTCGCACTGTACTGGTATGAGGACTGAATCCGCA
>CAZRTU010000343.1:0-2073 GCA_964603075.1 uncultured bacterium | reverse complement strand
CCTAATTCCCTATATTCTCTAAAAAAGGGACTTCTTGTCATCTCATCTTTACTTCTCTTTAATATCCACCAGCACATCTTAAACTGCATTAGGAAGAGAATAATGAAGGTGATCATGGTTGGTAAGCCATATTCTGTACCTACACTAAGGAATATGTGGTGTGATGCACCCATAGGAATTATGTGCAGGGGTTTTAGTTTTTCCCAGATATAATCGAAATTACCTCCCCCAAGTCCGAAGGGAAAAATTCCAAGAGTCCTGATTGATACCCTCCATGCTTCAAGTCTTGCACCCGTGCTTGTAACTAACACAGAGACACTCGTTTCAGTAAAACGATGGAATAGGAATACAATCTGATTTAGGTAAAATACAGAGGCTAAAATAAGTAACCCCACCAGAGGTAGTAAAAATTTCCTGCTGTGCTTATAGAAAATCGTAAGAATTAAGATCTCTACCGCAAGTGTTATCTGGATTCCTCTCGTGAAGGTCGTAAGTACAGAAATGAACATCAGGGACATTATACCCGCTGAAATTATTTTTTGGGTCTTTGTCCTACCGGTTACTACGAAGAGAACAGTAAGTGGAAACGTCAATGCTGTAGCAACACCGTACAGATTCGTCCCACGAAATCCAAATCCCATTGAGCCACCTCTTGTACTCAAAAAAGTCAACATGTTACCCATATTTTGCTTCATTAAATAGAATCCCATAAGACAACCGATACCCATGGCGAGAACTATAACGAATAGAAGATTTTTGATTTTATTCTCAGTGTTAAGCACGCCTTTTAATATAAAGTACAAAAATACAGGTTCAATTATGCCGGTCAGATACACTATAAAAGACCTGCTGACTGGTGTGCCTATATAATAAGAGCTTAATATAGAAAAGAAACCCAGGATTGCCAGAGAAATTATTGCTATGTCTAAAGGAAGATATGAGTGAGGAGCGTCTTTTCTTTTGATGAGGGAGCCGAGAAAATAGATAACGAATAATGTCCATAAAATAAAAGATGTTGGATTGAACGCTATAGAACCAACAGAAACTGCAAATCGCCTTACTCCCATATTCAAGAAAGGGATAAGTAAGATAAATATACAGACTCCCAAGTGTATATTGTGTAGTGTTAATGAGACGATCAGAAGAGCGAAAACAACCAAAGGGGCATATATTAATGGAGAACGTAAAGAGGCTCCAACAAAGAAGGGTAATAGCGTTACCATCTCCAGAGAGATAACAACTACCCCAAAGATAATTTTTTTCTTATGTTCAGTAGATGATATTGGAAGAGATTGATTCATTTTTTACAAAAAAACCAGGCCCTGCGGCCTGGCAAAAATGCCTATAATTTATTAGGGGTATTTTGACCGTAAAGGTAAATTTTAATTTTTACCAGGCCGCATACCCTAATACTTTATAGGCACCCCTTTTTAGACAGACTCAAAAATGTTGTCTAAATGTCATTATACAACCAAATTTTTGAAATGTCAAGAAAAAAATCATCGAATTCAACATTTTTCTAAAACATTCAACGGATTAAGCGGATTAAGCGGATTGCTTATGGAAACTTTAATTGCAGCCTTTTTCTCTTTTTTTTTATGGTTCGAGCAACGAATTTTTTCGATAGTTACCCTCTCATCCTCTCTTTTAATATCTTTTCAACATCTTTCCTCTTTTTGTCCATGTCCTTTTCGATCTCAACTCTCTCTTCTTTGATCTTCTTTACAAAATCTCTGTCTTTTACACCCGGGATGTTTATATCCACATTAAACCCTGCACCCCTCGCAGCACTCCATGCCTGTAGTGCTGCTACCCCTATGTCCGATATGGCATTTACATTACATATTCCAACTGCCTCTATCAGACAATCCATTATATCCCTGCTCGTGCGCATAACGTTTAAGGGTACGAGGATCGCATTCTGGGTTGCTTTTTCAATCGCCTCATCTCTTCTCTTTCTGTCTTCATTCGTTTTCTTGGGGAGTCTGGCTGCAGCCATCATCTCGTTAAAGGCATCCGTGTCATCATCAACGAGTCTCATCAGGGTATCTTTGAGGGATTGAGCCTTAAGAC
>CAZRTU010000342.1:0-2078 GCA_964603075.1 uncultured bacterium | reverse complement strand
ATGTTTACCCCGTTACCCTGTGGATGATCTTGATAACCATACAAGAAGAAAAGCTACAGAAAAATTGAGTAAGTTATTCGATAAATTAATTTACCTTAAATAAAATGTCCCGCAATTAAAAGAACTTAAAAATGAAAATAGTTTTTGATGCAAGATTTTTATCTGTTCCCGGAACTGGAATTGCCAGCTATACAGAAGGGCTCGTAAGCGGCATCGATAAATTGGATAATATATCTAATGACGAGTACCTCTTACTTGTACCAAATGAGATTGATCTCAAAAGGAAGGACATCAAATTCAAAATCGTAAATGTTTCTGTAGTTACACTACAACAGCATATATTAATGCCATTCTATCTATTGGGGATTAAGCCAGATATATACCATTATCCTCATTTTGATTTACCATTCGGTTTAAATATACCATCTGTTATTACAATTTACGATCTCAAATATATAAAAATACCGGGGCTTTTTTATAGAAAAGCAAAGTTTAAAAGCTGGTTAATGAAGACTATTATGAGAAATTCTTTAAGGCAAGTAAGAAAAGTAATCACACTTTCAAAAAGCTCAAAAGAAGATATTGTAAATATATTCAATGTTGCTCCTGATAAGATAGAAGTAATCTATGCAGCCTGTGATCCAAGCTATAAGGTTATCTCATCACCTCTTGATTTTGTTCTAAAGAAATACCAAATTCAATTACCATTTCTACTTTTTGTTGGAGAAATAAGACCTCATAAGAATTTAGTCAACCTTATAAAGGTGTTCAAAAATATAAAGTATAAGAACTATGCCTTGGTTATAGTTGGTAAAACCTATCGTAATTACAGAGAGCCATTTACCTTGGTAGCAAAATTAGGTTTGGACAATAGAGTCAGATTCTTAGGATATGTTCCAAAGATGGACCTTGTCTCTATATATAATGCAGCAACGCTTTTTATATTGCCATCTCTCTACGAAGGATTTGGACTTCCTGTCTTAGAGGCTATGGCGTGTGGTACTCCTGTTGTTACTTCTAATATTTCATCTCTACCAGAAATAACAGGAGATGCTGCTATACTAATAGATCCATATGACAAAGACTCCATAATCGATTCCATAGAGAGTATCTTAGACAGCCCTTCTCTCCGCCAAACTCTGAGGGAAAGAGGTCTAAAAAGGGTACAAGACTTCTCATGGTCAATGGTCGCAGAGAAGACTATTAAATTATATAAAGAAGCATATAATGAAGGGAAAATTTAAGGTTTTGCACATAATCACCAAGCTTGCTGTTGGTGGGTCGCAGGAGAACACCATATTCACCTGCTCTATGCTTCCCAAAGATACTTTTTCTGCTGATATCCTCTGCGGAACAGAAAGAGACGAGGAAGGTGATCTTATTAGAATGGCTGAGGAAAAAGAGATACCCCTCTTTTTCTTGCCGGAGCTTGTAAGAGATATTAACCCTGGAAAGGATCTAATGGCTTTTGTAAAGATAAAGAAGCTTCTCCAAAAAAGAAGATATGACATAGTTCATACCCATACGTCTAAAGCAGGAGTAGTCGGACGACTCGCAGCATATTTAGAAAGGGTGCCTGTAGTAATTCATACAGTTCACGGGTGGAATTTTAGCGATTTTATTAACCCTGCAAAGAAAATTTCCTTTTCTCTGTGTGAAAAATTTGCTGCGAGATTCACCGATAGATTAATTGTAGTCACAACTGAAGATATTAAAAAAGGATTAGAAGCAGGAATCGGGAATAGAGAAAAATACCAGTTGATAAGGAGCGGGATCGATCTAAGGGAATTTTATCCAAGAGAGTGTAACGCCGAACTCAAACGAGAGTTTGGAATAAACAAAGAAGATAAAGTAATAGGGACAGTAACAAGGCTATGTCCCCAAAAAAACATAGGGGATTTTGTAGAAATGGCTGATATTGTGTCAAAATCCATTCCGGACTCAAAGTTTCTTATCGTAGGAGACGGTAGAGAGAAAAAGACAATAGATGAAAAAATTAAGCAATTGAGATTGGACAACAGGGTTTTTATCACAGGAGTTAGAACCGATATACCAGAAATACTTTCCATCTTTGACAT
>CAZRTU010000341.1:0-2079 GCA_964603075.1 uncultured bacterium | reverse complement strand
CTCGAAAAACAGAGGTCTATTTAGAACAGAGATTCTTCAGACTACCCCTTAAAAGTTTTTCCATAGGACTTCTCTTGACAGCCATGGTTCAATCCAGTTCTTGTACCACATCTATAATGGTACCTCTGGTTGCTTCTGATATACTTTCTGTCGAGGCGATCTTCCCTTATGTATTGGGAGCAAATCTCGGTACCACTGTTACAGCCCTGATTGCAGCTGGAGCAACCAGTTCTCCTGCATCTCTTACAGTGGCTTTATCGCACCTCCTTTTTAATCTGGCTGGTATCTGTATAATATATCCTATAAGGTGGATTCCTATTGGTCTCGCAAAGGGGCTGGGAAACATAGCATATAGAGGTAGATATATTGCGGTTATGTATACTTTAATTATGTTCTATCTAATACCTCTACTACTGGTCTTTCTCTATCGATAGAGATTATTACCCATTAACCCTAAGATGAGAACCTGAAAATAACTTGATTGGAGGATAATAACCCGGAGGTTATTATGTTTAAGGATTTATTTATATGGTGGAAGGAGGATGTTCTTCTAAAGGGGGCACTTCTTGGAGTCGAAGAAATGCTCAAGAAAACCGGTGACATGTTTGAAATCGCCACTGAAAGTTTCATAAAGATGGTCATAAGAGATCAGGATATATACGAGATGGATAGACGTGTTAACTCACTGGAGATAGAGATAAGGAAAAAGGTATACGAACATCTTTCAGTCCACCCAAAACAGGACATCACATCATCACTTGTCCTGAGCACAATAGTCGTGGATATAGAGAGGATAGGTGATTACTCAAAGAACATATACGAATTGTCCTTAATCCATTCGCTTGAGAATAATACCCGCTACTATGAGGAGGCTCAGAGGCTCTGTGAGCATGTCCGAGAACTTCTGAACAATTTACCCGATGCACTAAAAGAGGGAGATATTGATAAAGCTACAAAAATGATGGAAGAGAAAAACTGGATATGTAAGAAATGTGATGGGTTAATAAAAGAGATAGTAATAGACGAGGCGATGAAAGTTAGACCTGCAGTGGTCTACTCACTCTTCTTTAGATATGTAAAGAGGGTAACTGCCCACATAGGAAACATAGCGTCAAGCATTGTTAATCCCTACCACAGAATCGGCTTTAAATCAGAATAAGATGACTGTAACCAAATGATTATTACTTTAGTCAGTAGACAAACTTCGTTACTAAGAACGCAGAACCAAGCATCCTACGCAAAATTTTATAGTTAGACCTTGTCCCAGACTCTAGCTGTAAAGGTAAAATAACTGAGATTTATACCGAATCGCATTAACTTCTTCATTTTTTTTGCTTGCCCCTGTCTGCCGTCAGGTAGGCGTCTTGCAATCAGCCTAAAAAATCATCATGGGGATTGAAACCAACCTATGTGATGAACCTATTTATCAATGAAATGGTAGCCGCAGGCTCTATGCCTGCGAATGAAGCTGATGTAAAGCAAAACACTGCCTAAAAAAACATGTCAAATTGGTCAAACAATATTGTTAAATCTCAAAGGATTGTATCAACTGACTTATTCATCACAAAACTTTAAGGCATTCCCTATGATTAGACCTATGATACTATTTCACGATCACGAGCTTTCTTGATGCAGAGTTACCCCCTGCCACCAGTCTTGCAAAATACACTCCACTTGCTACATTATTATCCTTATTATCTTTTCCGTCCCATGTAATCCTGTAATAGCCAGCAGGTTTTCTCTCGTCCACAATCGTTCTTACCAGTCTTCCACAGATATCATAGATCTTTAGTGACACATTCATACCCTTCGGTATGGAGTACTGAATCACTGTGTTCCCTCTTGTAGGATTAGGGTAATTCTGGGAGAGATAGAATATCCTGTAGTCTCCCAAGCTCTGGGCACCCCCTCCATCTCCTTCCAGCTCAAACTCATGGATAACTATCCCTGAGCAGATGGCATAATCACCCGTGTTTCTAAATATAGATAGAGTGAGAGTACCATCCTGGTAGCCAGATTCAGGTATCCATTGTGTCTCTTTAACTGGAGTATGAGATGGTATGATTGTAGTTGTATCCA
>CAZRTU010000340.1:0-2092 GCA_964603075.1 uncultured bacterium | reverse complement strand
TATATAAAATGCCATCCCGAACCCATTTTGCGCAACTTAAACGTTGCGGCTACCGTTCAAACTACATATTTTTGCACAGCCTGTCTTGGTTGCAACAATCCTCAGCAGTAGCCTAATTTAATTCCGCCAAAGGCATGGAATAGCAATAGGTGAACAGCGAAACTGGAGTACATCAGCTTGCTGATGTGTAGATGCAGGAGGCTGTAGTGGTAGAATTTTCCCTCTCGCCGTCAGGCAGGAGTCCCACTGTAGGCGATTGTAATTATTTCATTCACGGTGCCAGAGATAAAAAGTAGCCTTTCCTTAATATCCCCTAAATGTTACAGATTTTTCCCTTGACTTTTCTTGCATCTGGTGATATAATAAGACAGAGATGGTGTTACCCATAAATCTACTAAAGATGTATAGAATACAGGATATGATACTGTATAATTTACACGAATGGTAGAAAATATGAAACCACTTAAGCCCTCAGATAAAGTACGGTGGGAACAACCTCCTCATACGAGCCGTATGGCCGGTAGCGAGGAGATGATAGGATGATGGGGTGATGGACTTATAGATTTTAGGTTCTTGCTATTCACTACCACCTTTTTCTTGAGAGAGAAAATTTTTTATGCTACAATCCTAATAGAATGAGAGGCGGTAGGGTTAAAATAACCAAGGGACAATCTGGAGAAGTTAAAGTCACTCTCCCCTATAATCCAGTTCATATTGAAAATCTCAAGGAGATAGAGGGGCACAGATGGAATCCAGAGCAAAAATGCTGGGTGTTTCCTTGTTCTGATGATGTAGTAAAAAAAATACTTGTCCTCTTTAAGGATGAAAACATCTGGATAGACCCATCTTTAAGACAAGGAAAAGAAAATAAGACTCCCTTTGAGGACTTACGAAAGGAAATGGTGTCCCTGTCTGCCAACAGGCGGGCAAGAGTTCAATAACGACTGAGATATACACTCACGTCAGTAAAAAGTCTATAGGAAAAATAATCAGTCCTTTAGATAATTTAGAAACGGGAGGAGGTGATGAGTAAAGATAAAAAAGAGCAGTTACAGGGATGTGTATCCGAAGTTTACTTCGGATATAACACCATATTGGAGGGATATCTGCAATTAACTGCGGATATAAACGAGTTAGGCGAAACGGCGGGCTTAATAAAAAGAGGATATAATGAGCAATCAAAAAATAAATTTCAAAACTGAAAAAGAACTCCAGAAGGCAATCTTGCAGGAAAAGACAAGAGGAACCCCGGATATAGAAATTGGGCAGCGATATGGAGTTACATTTAGATATATTGAGAAGCTTATTACCAAGTCACAAGGTGTCAATATTAGTTCTTTTAAAGTTTCTAAAAAAATAAAAACACTTTATCCAAAAGATTTCAAAGAAGAGCAAACCACTGTCTGGAGTTTCAAACAAAGAGGTAAGTGGGCAACACATAGTGGAGAATATAGAGGCAATTGGTCTCCTTATATTCCAAGAAATGTGATACTCAAATATTCAGAACCCGGCGAATTAGTTTTAGATTATTTCTGTGGTGCTGGAACGACTGCTGTAGAATGTAAACTTTTAGGAAGAAGATGTTTAGCCTTTGATGTTAACGATAAAGCCATTGACTTGGCAAAGAAGAATATAGATTTTAGCATAGAATCACAGCAGTTAACTTTTATTGATGAGAAAAGCCATTTGAACGTTTACGAGCCGGAACTGTCGGTTGGCGATGCCAGAGATTTATCTTTCCTGCAAGATAACTCTATAAATTTAATCTGTGCTCATCCCCCCTATGCAAACATTCTTCAATATACGGATACTAAAGAAGGCGACCTATCGTTTTTCGATATTGAGGAATTTTTAAGAGAAATGAGTAAAGTTGCCAAAGAGAGTTTTAGAGTACTAAAGCCCGGAAGACAATGTGCCATCTTGATAGGGGATACCCGCAGAAAAAAACATGTAATTCCTTTAGGATTTAAACTTATAAATGTTTATCTGAATGCTGGCTTTAAATTAAAAGAACTTGTTATTAAACGGCAATATAACTGCAAAACTACAGGATTTTGGTATGCCAATAGCATAAAATACAACTTTCTTCTTT
>CAZRTU010000339.1:0-2096 GCA_964603075.1 uncultured bacterium | reverse complement strand
GTCAGATTGATAATAAAAACCAAGGAGACCGAGAAAAAGATCGAAATATCAAAGGCTGTAAAGGAGACCCTCACACATGATAAACAGAAATTAGAAAAAGACTCAACCTACCTTGAGAAGGTGATAAGAGAGAAATATGGGATGATAAAGGAAGGTGAAAAATGCACATTGATGATAAGAAGGTGAATACATGTGTATACCCTGGAACATTTGACCCCATTACCAACGGACACATAGATATAATAAAGAGAGCGCGGTCAATGTTCCCGAGAGTCAGAATACTGGTGGCTAAGGACACCAATAAAGAGACCCTTTTCTCTTATCCAGAGAGACTCGATACGGTCAAAAGGGTAGCAGGCGAGATTGATCGGGTCGAATGTGATGGATTTGGAGGACTGTTAACACGTTACCTGAAGGAGAATAATATAAAAGTTGTAGTAAGGGGTCTCAGGGCGGTGTCAGATTTCGACTACGAGTTCCAGCTCACCCTTACAATAAGAAAGCTTTATCCAGATATAGAATTCGTCTTCTTGATGCCTGGAGAGGAATATTTCTTCCTCTCATCATCTATGGTCAAGCAGATAGCATCACTCGGCGGTGATGTAAGCAATTTCGTTCCGGAAATTGTCAAGGTCAAATTACAGGAGAAATTTTTGGGGGGCGGGTCTAGATGAGACTCTTGGTGCGAGTCAGGGAGGTAAAAGGTAACTGCCCCGTCTATAAAGAGGGTGATACTTTCTCGATCGATGAGGGATACAAACTCTCATCTACGATTCCTCTATGCATGCATTCGCTCGCCTCTGTAATGCCTTATTATATATCTCTGTCTCGTGGGGTCTCACCAAAATCTCTCGGATTGGCAAGGGAGGATGGCGAAAATGCCCGTATACAGTGCCTTGACCCTTTTAAATATACCGGCGGGGGAACCGTGGTATTCGAAATAACAAGAATTGATTAATGCAAACTCATTACCATCTTGGCTGTCGCAAATCCCAGTGTGCTTCCCACTATTACATCGGAAAGATGATGTTTATTCTCTATCACTCTGGATAGAGCAACCCCAGAAGCCAGGGCATACACCAGTACCTTTACTCCGAGATTATCATTGTATTGTTCGGCTATAACAGTCCCCACAGAGAAGGCAAGTGCAGCGTGCCCAGACGGAAAAGAACGATATTCACTCCCCTTAAAACCATAGAGAGGTCCTCTGAATCTTCCCTCAGGGTTAAGGTAGGGTCTTTCCCTTCCCAGCAAGAATTTGGCAACGTTTGAATATATGCTCGAGAGTGCAATACTCTCAAGACTCAGCCAGAATGTCTTCTGTAATTTTGGGTTCTCTGTTGCGTAACCCACTGCACCCACTGCAGCAACAACAAATCCTGTATACTCACCTTTTCCCAGCAGGGAGAAACGAGTACAAAAATCTCCAATCTGTGGATTCCTAATACTGAAATCACCAACCCATTCGTTTATATCCCTATCGAAATAAATGAACAAGCCTGTACAGGTTAAGAAGATCGAGGTGGAGGTTAGATCCTTGCCATCAAGCCTTGCTGGAAATGTGGTACCATAGAGTAGGTCGTGGGGAACTGCGTTCAATAGATCATCAACGCCATTTACTGGTTCTACCAAGACCATCAAGGTGATTATTAGATTCATAATTCACTAAAGTCTGCACCGACTCCTTTAGAATATTTCATCATCCCTTGAGTGGATAGCTTTCCATTACCGAATAGATTGCTCCCTTTGGGGTAAGGTCGCTCTTTATTAGGGATATGCACTCTACCCTGAAAGCCCTGCTTTTGTACGTCAATCTCTCCAGGTCTTCTTTCCCAATCTGGCTCATCAAATGTTCTTTTACCCTTCCTATGGTTATATGGGGGGTTTTCTTCTTCATCTCAGGCTTCAAACCAAATCTGGTAAATTTCTCCTCAAGTTCCTGCATAATCTTTATTACAGCACCATTCCCCTCTCTTACCCCTATCCATATAACCCGTGGTCTCTTTAGATTTGGAAATCCGCCGATATTCTCAAGACTGAGAGAAAATCCAGCCGCAAATCGGGCTGTCTCAGATACAATCTCCTTTACTCTATCC
>CAZRTU010000338.1:0-2108 GCA_964603075.1 uncultured bacterium | reverse complement strand
AAGGTCAAGACTGAGGATGTTTGTGTCTTTTATCCTCCAATGGGAGCATCGCCTATAGCATCTTTCACTGAGGAATTGACATACTTCGGCGCAAAGACCATCTTCCTTCTCTGTGCCTCCTGGAGTCTGGGGAATGTTTATCTTGCTGGGGGTCAGATACATCTACCAAGTTTTGCCGTAGGTTTAGATGGCACGACCCCATATTATGGAAATAAAGACCATAGGGTGGAGGCTGAACCCAGGGCTTTCAAGGCGTTGTCCGTAGCTTTAGATAAGATAAATGCTGATTGGAAACATGGAGGTGTTGGAACCTGTGAGGCTTTCTATAGAATTACCAAAGAGATGGTAGAAGATTACAGAAATAGAGGTTGCCTGTCTGTGGAGAACGGCGAAGTAGCCGCACTCTATTGTCTCGCCAGGGAGCACAATATACCGATTGGAGTTCTTTTGCAGCCCTACATCAACCTTGAAGAAGGGTGGAGATTATCTTTTGTCGGGGAAAAGTATAGGGATACCTGCAGACTACAGGCTCGTGCAGCAATTGAGGCTCTAAATAGCCTCTAAGTGTATAATATTATTTAAGATACGCTTACGAAGTTAAATTTAGGATTCAGGGTCTATGTTGTTATTTTTCTTGTTCTTATCCCCGTTTTAGCGAAAAGAAAAGAGAGAGGAGAGAAGAGGGAAGAGAGAAGAGCATGTGGGTTTCCTTAGTTTATTGGGTTTACTCGGTTTATCGAGTTGGCTAAAGAATTTGACAGACGGAGGAGAGAAAGGCGTAGGGCAGGGCTTAAGCCTTGCAGAGAGAATAGGGACTAAGCACATGGGACTTCGCGACCTATGGCCTACGACCCCGTCGTGAGGACTAAGGCGATTAATTATCGAATAAATCTGGAGATTGTATGGAATACCGTAGATTGGGGAGGACAGATCTTGACGTAAGTATAATCGGATTGGGCACAGAGCATCTGAATGGTGCTACCCGTGAAACAGTAAATTCGGTTGTAAAGGAGGGAATAGAAGCAGGCGTTAACTACTTTGATTTAGTATTCTCATTTAGGGAATATTTAAGCAATTTTGCCTTTGCATTGAAGGATCAAAGGGACGGGCTGTTACTAACTGGACACCTTGGCTCGTGTCAGAGGGATGGTCAATACTACAAGAGCCGTGATCCGAAAGAATGTGAAGAGAATTTTATTGAATTTCTCTCTATACTGCAGATCGCTTATGTTGACATACTCTTTCTCCACAATTTCCACGGGATGAGAGATTACGAGCGCGCAATGGACGAGAGAGGACTTATCGGGCTGGGAAATCGTTTAAAGAGAGAGGGTAAGGCACATTTTTTAGGGATAAGTTTGCATAGTTTTGATGTTGGTGTAGAGGCTGTAAAGAGTGAGAGATTCGACGTTATTATGGCTCCTGTAAATTTTCTGGGTAATGCTGTTCCGGGAAGAAAGGAGTTTCTTTATTTGTGTGAAAACTATGACATCGGGTTGGTAGCCATGAAGACCTTTGCAGGAGGAAGACTTTTGCAGGGCAAAGGTACTGTAAATGTGGCAAGATTCCGTTCGGGTGGAAAGGCGATAGAGTTGAGGATGTCAACTTATATAACACCCGTTCAATGCATCGGTTATTCACTTTCTCAGGTAGGAGTGTCTACTGTCATGCCTGGGGTAAAGAATAACCAGGAATTATATGAGGCGATCCAATATCTAAAGGCTACGGATGAAGAGAGAGATCATACAGGTATAATCAAAGATTTTAAACAATATATTGATGGAGAATGTTTATACTGTAACCATTGTCTTCCATGTCCCTCTTATATTGATATCGGACGGGTCATAAGATTGGTTGATTCAGCAGAATATGGGAACATAAAAGAGCTTAAGAAGGACTATGGCGACATGCCAGTAAGGGCATCAGCCTGCAATGAATGTGCAGTCTGTGTAGAGCGTTGTCCATTCAACGTTGATGTCATTGCAAAAATTAAAAAAGCTATACGTCTTTTTGAGTAAAAAGTAAAGAAATTTTATCATAATTAGCCTGTTGTTTTTAAATTATGGATCTAGAAAGGGAGGATAAATGTCAAAATTAATATTTAGATT
>CAZRTU010000337.1:0-2118 GCA_964603075.1 uncultured bacterium | reverse complement strand
TGCAGTCCTCTATCTTTTAAGGTCGCTTAATGTGATAGCGCTTATTTTGATAGGTATGGCTGTCTATCTTTTCTCCCTATACGTAATGAGGGGGATAACCAAAGAAGATATAAGGATCTTTCTTGAGTCGGAGAAGAGAATCGAGTCTTTAGAGTAATCTACCCGATGCCAACCCGGAATTATGAGGGAATGGAGAGACTACAGCTATAGATATGCGATACTCCATCGCAAAGAAACCGACAACTGGGAGTTTAAGGAGATAGTAAGCATACTCTCCCCAAAAATAGGTGAGAGAATACTCGACGTGGGATGTGGTACAGGAGAGTTCTGTCATCTTCTAAAAGATGGATATGGGGTATCTCCCGAGGGTATAGATATAAATGAAAAAGCACTTGATATCGCCTCCTCCTACTATCCTGATATACCCTTTAGGAATATCGAATTTGACAAATTGAGAGAGGAAACTTATAACGCCGTTACAATGATTGAGGTGATAGAGCATCTAAAAGACCCATTAGATATATTACTCAGCCTGAGGGAGTCGATGAAGAACAGAGGGAGGATAGTAGTTTCAACACCGAACCGATTGGCAGTTATGCACAGAATCAAATCAGCCATAACAGGACGCGACTTTTTGTATGATCCGCTTCACGTGCAGATATTCAGCCCAAAGGGCCTTGCATCAATTTTCGAGAGAGCCGGATTCAAAATCGATAGGTTATACACTAAGCCTCTAGGTATCCCTTTTCTGAAGTATCTAAGCATCGATTTATACTGGAGTTTGAGAAGCGGGGATTTTGGAACCTACATATTTCTTAAAGCCCGAAAAGATTCTTGATGCAGATCTTACTTCAGGGTAAACTTTAATCTTTAAAGGGCTTTCTCTGTGTAAGATCGCGAGGTTTTATGCACGATGTTATAGTGGTTGGAGGAGGACCTTCGGGTTCTGCATTAGCCCATCTCCTCTCTTCAGAGGGTTTTGAGGTGCTGATACTCGAAAAGACAAAGTTTCCGAGATATAAGACTTGTGCTGGCGCAATTCCTATCATTTTGAGAAATTTGATAGGGGATTTTCCCTATGAGAGAGCCTTTGAGACCCTGATCCTTAAGAAGGGTAGAAGGAACTGGCATCTCAGGCTTGCAGCACCAATCGTTACCGTAAAGAGAGAAGATTTTGATGCCTTTATGCTCGACAGGGCAATTGATAGAGGCGCCAAGGTTTTATTCCAAAAGGTCAAGCACATAGATGAGTCCAGTGTACGCACAGACGAAGGTTCATACGAGGCTAAGGTAATAGTAGGTGCAGATGGTGCCGCAAGCATAGTAAGAAAAAAAATAGGGATCAATTACCCCAGATGGGTAAAGACGGTGGAGTGGGAGCTTCCTATTAAAGCCAGAGATTTTTTAGTATCAGTTGGCCCTGGCCCGGGTTATGCGTGGTTCTGGCCGAAGAAAGACACAGTTGCCTTTGGTGCAGGTGGTTTCAGGGACCCTCAAAGATGGGCATCTAAGATGGCGGTTTCTCTCGGCTTCAGTCTGGATGTTGAGTGTAACCATTATATATATCCCGTCTGGAGAAGGGCAAAGAGGATAGATGGAAATAAGGTATTGATTGGGGATGCAGGTGCTTTTGCCTCACCGATAACAGGTGCAGGGATATATTCGGGCATCCTCTCGGCGGTAAGAGCCGGCAAGATGATAGAGAGACATCTAAAGCATAAGAAGCCCCTTGCAGACCCTTGTTTCAGAGATTTTCATAACAATTTTTTGCCTGCCATGTACCTCTCCTGGATATTCTACTATATGCCGGGGTTCTTGATAGATTTTGGAAAGAGTTCGCTTGAGAAATATTATGGGCTCGAGAATTGTTATTATGATATAATGAAGTCTGTCTGGAGATCGATGTAGGCGTATTTATCTTTTTAAATACGGTGCTTATATGAGATTTATATTATAACCTGAAAAATTCTCATATATGGAGAAGAGGTTAGATAAGGCGATTACACTTTCAAGGCTTCTCTTTTCGATAAAGATAAGACGTGTAAGCTCTATGCCCATCTACATTACAAACAGGTGCAATTCAAGGTGTAGGACATGCAATATATGGAAGGCAAGAGA
>CAZRTU010000336.1:0-2128 GCA_964603075.1 uncultured bacterium | reverse complement strand
AGCCATCATTCTTGAAACCACCACTCACCAGGCTATTAGAGTCCTCTCTGGAATAGGAACCACGGCTATCACATTACTCGGTCTCTTTGGAATGTATTCGACATACAAGAGAGATAAGAGTTACTTCTGGCTCTTCTTTACCGCCTTTTTTATGGCAAGCATAGGCATGATTCTCTATATGAACTTTAGATTTTCCCCCTCAGACCCGAATCCCCTCCATCATCCCAGAGAGGTGAGGGAGAGGTTTTACTTCTTTGGTCCTTCTTTTATAATATTTGGCTTTTTCGTTGGATTTGGCTTATTTGAGCTATTTTGCAGGCTTAAGTCTTGGATGAGATTCTCTATACCAGTGGCAGCTGTGATAGGTATAATTCCGCTTTTATCGAACTTCTCATCGCCTGCGAACAGACACAACAATTATATACCTGATAATTATGGATACAACATGCTCCAATCCTGCGACAGAGACGCTATACTCTACACAAACGGCGACAACGATACATTCCCGCTCTGGTTTGCACAGGCAGTCAAGAGAACGAGACTCGATGTGAGAATTGCCAACCTCTCACTGATAAATACTGATTGGTATATAAAACAGCTGAAAAACGATATGGATGTGGAGATATCCTTTACTGATTATGAGATTGATAACCTTATGCCACACCCTGCAGTGGTTGATGGTGAAATACAGAGAGATAATATACTCTATGTGAAGGACATTGCAGTCAGGGACATTGCAGCTATGAATGCAGGGAAGGTCTACAAGAAAAAGGTATTTATGCCAATAAGGAGAGATAAACTCCCCGCTAAATACGGTTCGCTCTTCCCAAAGGATATGGAGATCATTCCTCCCCAGTACTATGTCAGGAGAACAGTAACTGGAGGGTGGTTAATACCCGAGAGTCTATGGCTGAAGATACCCGAGGAGTATCTTCTGCCTCATAAAGATTTTGTTGACCTTCTGATGAAAGACGGATACGAAGGAGAGGTTCCCATATATTTTGCTACAACAGTGTCACGCGACAATACGGTGGGTTGGGAGTCCTATCTATCTATGGAAGGGTTGGTAAGGAAACTCGTCCCAAATGGAGGAGGACCGCATTTCAATCTTGCCAAGACCGACAGCCTGGTCTTTCAGGTATACAAATACAGATCTCTCTTTGATGAGTCAGTATATAAGGACGAGAATGTAAGAAAGCTATTATCTAACTACTCTGTGACACTATTCACCCTTGGAATGGAACACCAAAAGGGAGGAAATTACCAGAGAGCGCTTCGTTGTTATGAGATGGGCAAGGTTCTTGGTACAAAGGGCATTCCCTTCGAGCAGATGATAATAAATATATATCAAATGACAGGTGACACGACCAAGGTTAAGGAGCTACTTTTCGAAACGGCAGAAAAGAAACCCGACCCATTCACGCTCTATTCGGCGGGAAAGACAAGACTTAACGAGGGTGATTATGATAAGGCCTCAGAATACTTTGACAGGATAGATGAGATAGAACCAGGGCATCCAGCAGGTGTAGCAGGAATGCTCCATCTTTATAGTGAAACAGGAGACTCAATGAGTTTTTTCGATCTTCGTGATTCCATAGTTCAGAGTCCCGAACTCACGGGTAATATTATTGGCTTCCTAATGCAGGATGGAAGCGTAGATATTTCTCGTAAATTATTGAGGAGATGGATTGACCTGCACCCATGGGATACAATCGCAATTCAGATGCTCGAGCAGATGTAGGATAAACTATGTATAGAGAGCGTGTGGATAAGTTAACATTTACAGCAATTGCTCTCAAAACCACAGGAAATTACCCTTATCTCGGCGATAGGATTTTTGAGGTTGGTGCCATCAAGTTTGATCTGACCAGAAGACTCGCAGAGTTTTCATCCCTTATTAACCCCAACATTCCGATTTCCAGATACCAGAGATACAAGACAGGGATTATGCAAGCAATGCTTGCTGATGCCCCCTCTTTCAGCGATATTAAAGGTGAATTTATCTCATTCTTGGGTGATACGGTTCTTTTATTCCACGATGCACCCTTTAATCTTTCATTCCTTTCAGTAGAGCTGAAAGAGGCTCTGGATAATATCATCCTGGACATACTTGTACTTATAAAGAGAA
>CAZRTU010000335.1:0-2139 GCA_964603075.1 uncultured bacterium | reverse complement strand
CATTGTAAAACAGACGTAGATTCTCCTCTGCAACGTATCCAACAAATCTTAATTTGTCTTTTTTAATCAGTTCCTCTCCTAAGTTCTTAAGATACCTTTCGTATTCACGCGTCCCGTGTCCGGTCACTATATACTGGAAATCGTGACGTCTATCGAGCCTTTTGAGTATCTCAATAATCCTATCGACTTGCTTCAAGCTATTTAGTCTTGAGGAAGAGAGCAACGTAAGTTTACCATTATCCAATCCCAGAATTCTCTTCGCCTGTATTCTGTCTAAAATAGACCTCCAGAAATCGAAATCTATCCCAACATGAAGGTGGACTATCTCATTTTTAAAGTATCTCTTGAGTATCCCCTCGTTTTCTTCGTTGACACAGCTAACAATTCCAACCTTCTTTAATCTACCCTTGGTTGCAAAGTGCTCGCTAATATGAATTGCTTTATTAAGGATATTCCTCTGAGGTCTGATGAGATTGGTAAGGGGCAGGTGGATTTCACCCAAAAACTGGAGAATAATCGGACAATTCAAATCCATATCTAAAATTTCACTGCTAATCCCCGAATCTGCTGAGTTTAGGTGTAACAACAAACCATGACCTCTTTTCTCGGATAAGAGACTTTGACAGATAGACCTGGAAGTGACCAAAGAACCCTTTTTCAGTCCCAAAATGGCGTGTCTCTCTTCCGCGGGGAAAAGGATATGACGTAATCCATTAGAAAAGATGTACTTGTAAACCTTATCTGCCCTTGGATCCTGCTGCCATACCTCGTATTCAAACTCATCTGTTAACTTCAGAACCTCTTTACCTATCAAATCTGCCCAGTCATATCCCCAGATACCAACCCAAGCTCCGGCAGGTGTGTCCCAATTAATCTCGGGACGGGGTTCGCTTGAGTATAATTCATAAGCTGGTGGATGGGTTATTATATTAATTATCTTTGTTCCCATAATATTTCTTGAACAATACGTCATAGGTCTCTAATGTCTTGGTTACCAAGTTTCTCCAATCAAAATACTTCCTTGCGATTTCTCTGCAATCTTTAAATTGGTATGGGTCTTCAAGTATTTCGCAAACACATGCAAGTACATCATTCTCGTCTTTAGGACATCTTCCAAGTTTACTTCTGTCCTCGCTTGGAAGATCCTTCAAAGTTGTGCTGACGATAGGCGTGCCACATGCAAGTGATTCAAAAGTCGTAACATCAACACCCCAATAGTCTGGCGAAAATGATGGAAGCAGATATACATCGGCAGAGTTGAAATAGAGAGACATCCTGCCATGTGGAATATACCCGTAAAAGCGCGCCCCGGATGTTCTAACATCACTGTAAAGTTGATCGGAAGGGTCTCCCCCAACAAGTATGAGTTCTACATCATATTTCTTTTTCAACTCCTGGAATATCCTTAATATTATGTCAACACCTTTTAATTGATAAAATTTACCTACATATAAAAGTATCTTCTTCTCCTGAGGGAGACTCAGCATCTTCCGAGCCAGCTTCTTATCTATCTGTTTGAACTGGTCAAAATCTACCCCCATTGTCTGTAGTATTAATCTAGAATCTGGGACCAATTGGGACAGAAATTCGATCTCCGTCTTCCTCAATACAAAAAATGTGTCCACGTTCTTCAACACATTTCTCTCAAGCAAATGGGCAATAATCTTTTTGGGCCTCTTTTGACGCATGAACTTAAATAGAGGAGGACAATCACCGTGCTGCTGTGCCACGATTGGTAAACCCCCAAATTTTTTCGCAATTAGGTAAAGAGACCTGTTATGAATACCACTGTGATGTATAAGAATATTAAACTCCATAGCCTGTGTATTTAGCTCCCTTAACATAACCGGAGAAAAATCTCCGAATGTATGGGTATAACTAGATGGGAACAATCTACAAGTTACTCCCTGGACTTTACGAGTAACAGGCTTGGGTACATCCCGTTCAGGACGCCAGTTTTCCATGATATACTTATCCGAATACTTCACGATCTGCCGAGCAATCATACTACTCCACCCAGCAAGGTAATAGTATTCTGAATTACTCGATGGAAAATATGAATCATATGCCCTGTGATATATATGGATTATTTTCCCTTTCCTCATAATTTACTGTGAGCTCTCGGTGTATCCACTCTTG
>CAZRTU010000334.1:0-2157 GCA_964603075.1 uncultured bacterium | reverse complement strand
TTTGGTAAGTCAAGCACATCTTTTATCTTACCAAATGACTTCCTCATATATGTACCTCCTAAAGGTAAGTATAAGTTTATCAGTTGGAAAAAATCAATCTCGCACTAAAGATCTATTCCAACCAATCTTATATTATAATCCTATTTCAACTCTATAGTAGCACCGGCTTCTTCTAATTTCTTCTTTATGGCCTCTGCTTCTTCTTTTGTTACCTTTTCCTTTATCGCCTTTGGTGCTGCTTCTACAAGGTCTTTCGCCTCCTTTAAGCCCAATGCTGTAATCTCACGCACCTCTTTTATCACCCTTATCTTTTTATCTCCAAAGGAGGTGAGTACCACGTCAAACTCGGTCTTTTCCTCAGCAGGTTTCTCTTCAGTAGGTTGTGCAGCCACGCCTTGTGCAACACCTACGACCTGAGGTACGGCCTGGACACCGAATTTCTCCTCGAGTTCCTTGACAAGTTCAGAAAGCTCAATCACACTCATCTCAGTGATGAGTTTCATTACCTTGTCTTTTGTCGATTCTTTTGCTTTCGCTTTAGCCATTTCTACTCCTTTCTTTTAGTTAAGATATATATTAATCCTAATTATATAATATAGATTCTCCCTTCATTCAGACTTCATTTCTGCTTTTGGGATACCTGATTAAGTACAAAAGCAAGCCCTTCTATCGGACTACGCAGACTGGCATGCATCCTTTGGAGGGGATTGGACAGAGCGAAAAGGAGTTGTTGAATAAGTTCTTCCTTTGAAGATATTTTTGCTAATTTTATTATCTGATCGGATGATAGAATATCCCCTTCTACCAGACCTCCCTTTACTTTGATCTCCTTATCCTTACGGAAATCGGCTATTATCTTCGAGGGTATAATCGGGTCTTCATAAGAGTATGATATTGCTGTTGGCCCCTCGAGGAGACCTAAGAGATTTTCTAATTTTAGCTTCTCTACGGTCATTTTGGCAATGATGTTCTTCACTACTTTTATCTTGACATTTTGATTTCTCATCAATGTCCTCAACTTTCTGAAGTCCTGTGCACTTATTCCAGTAAAGTCAAGGAAGTATATCCCGGTGGCGTTTTCCAACTCATCTGTGAGAATATCAGCACGTTTCTGCTTCTCTTCTTTTTTCATATACTCCTCCAATTCTCGAGAAAGTCAACCCGACTAAAAATGGCTTAGTGCATCACCCTAACACCAGGTCCCATAGTAGATGAAAGATAAATAGATTTCACATAGGTCCCTTTTATGTCTTTAGGTTTTGCAGAATTTATGGCGTTTATCGCCCCTTTTATATTGGCGATGAGTTTTTCATCCGAGAAAGAGACCTTACCCACCGGTAGATGTATAACACCTGTCTTATCCATCCTGAACTCGGTCCTTCCTTTTTTAATCTCGTTTACTGCCTTGGTTACCTCATCTGTTACAGTCCCTGCCTTCGGGTTGGGCATCAACCCTCTTGGTCCCAGGATCTTACCGAGCTGCGCAACATCTTTCATGACCGAAGGGGTAGCGATACATGCATCAAATTCAAGCCAACCTTTCTGGATCTTCTCAATATATTCTTCAAAACCTACCCAATCGGCACCGGCATCTTGCGCCTCTTCTTGATTCTCCTTGGTTAAAACCAGTACCTTCTTCTCTTTACCCGTTCCATGAGGCATCAATATTACTCCCCTGACCATCTGATCAGATTTTCGAGGATCGACTCCTAATTTTATCGAGAGTTCTACGGTCTCGTCAAACTTGGCGGAGGCAAATTGCTTTACCTCCTTTACAGCCTCCTCCACTGAGTATGACCTGCTTTTATCAAAGTCTTTCTTTATTTCTATCATTCTCTTAGAAGACTTCATATCTCTCCTCCCTAATCCTCTTCTATTTCTAATCCGCAACTTCTCGCGGTCCCTTCTATTATCCGCATTGCTGACTTTTTATCATAACTGGTTAAATCTTCCTTCTTCATCTCGGCGATCTCCAGCAACTGCGACCTCTTTATCCTTCCAACTTTTTCTCTATTTGGTTCCCCAGAGCCCTTCGCCACACCTGCTGCCTTTTTTAAAAGCATAGCTGCAGGTGGCGTCTTTAGGATAAAGTCAAAGGATCTGTCTTCGTATATGGTAATGACAGCCGGGATAATATAACCCTCTTTTCCTCTGGTC
>CAZRTU010000333.1:0-2172 GCA_964603075.1 uncultured bacterium | reverse complement strand
GGATTCGAAAATACCCAAAGGTAGAGTCATAGAGCCCTTTACATTCATAAAGGACATGAGGTAATAGAAGATATCACTAAAAAATCCATAATCTATAAAACCGATGAGGAAAGTTGCTTCTATAATAATTATAATAATCGGTCTGCTGTCCATTGTGCTACTTGTATCCCTGGGGACAGAGTTATTTAAAAAAATTCCAAGAGAACCTGAAAGAGAGCTTAGAGTTGCAGTCCTGAATGGAACATCTATTGATAGACTCGCAGCGAATACTGCCGATTATTTAAGGGAATACAAATGCGACATATTACAGATAGGTAATGCATCGTCATATTTTGAGAAGACTGTGATTATCGACAGAAGAGATAGAGAACTTTCTAATGCAGAGTACATCCACCATTTACTCCGAGTTGGAGAGATGACCTTCGAACCCGATCAAGGAGAGATTGTGGATGTGACCGTTATTTTAGGGGAGGATTATAAACCTATAGAGTGAAACCCAAGAACTTAGCAAAGCGGATCGCAAAAATTCTGTCGGATAAAAAGGCAGAAGATATTCTGCTCATAGACGTAAGAAGCATCTTGTCGCCCTATGCTTATTTTTTTGTTGTTGCAACGGGAACCTCTGAACCACATATTCGTTCTCTTGCTGATGAGATAAAAGAAGAGATGGGTAAGAAGAGTATTGAAGTATCACACATTGAGGGCTATTCATATGGTCATTGGGTACTTATTGACTATCTAGACGTGGTCGTCCATATATTTCTTCCAGAAGAGAGAAGATATTATGGTTTAGAAGACCTGTGGGGTGACATGCCTATGGAGAGAATCGAATAAGACTCTCTAAAAACCGCATAAGAGACCCTCACTGTGGTTAAGGCTTTTATTCTTTTTCTCTTAAGAGATGAGAGATTTACATCGTTCACCTAAGGTTGATTTACTGAGGTAATATTTCGACGTCGGGTAAATATGAAAGATTTAAAGAAAATGGTATCGAAATTGAGAACACGCCTTATTCTCGTGAGTTTGGCAGAAGGCATCATTCCACTTCTTTTGGGTTTCGCTATCTTTATGATCGTTGACAGAGTGCTTGTTCTTCCTGGACTTATAAGAGTTTTGTGGATAGCAGGTGTCCTTTTGTGGACCATTATCTTTTTTGTGTGGAATATCTTGAGAATACCTAATAGGTCGGATTTGGCATGGAGGCTCGAGAGGATTTATCCACAGCTGGAGGGAAGATTATCTACGGTAATAGATTATGACAATACGAAGGGAGAACTCGGGTATTCAATGGCACTACTCGATAAAACCGAACAGGACGCCTTGAGTATTATAAACTCACTCGACCTATCCCGTGTTTTCAAGAAGAGATTCTTTGTGGGTTTGGCTGGGCTGCTTATTCTGGTCTTGTTTATCTCAATTGGATGGGAGAGGAATAGTTTCCTGCGATTTATAAATCCCAGGACAGCATTTTTTAGCGTTGGATTGGATGTGAATCCAGATAAGGTCGAGATCGGAGGCCATGCAGATGTCAAGGTGAGGGTAGACGGAGTCTCTCCAATGTGGGTATGGCTCTTTTCAAAAGATTCCAAGAGGAGATTAAAAAGAGACAGTGATAGTAGTAACTGTTTTCACCACAGGTTGGAAAACTTGAGGGAATCCATCCAGATATACGCCTCTGTTGCGGATGTAAGAACTGAAGATAGAAGGATCGATGTTCTTATACCACCCATACTCCGTGATTGGACATTCCAGTACACCTATCCTCCTTATAGTGGATTTCCAGCCTATACGCAGAGACGCGGTGATATATACGGGTTAGCAGGGACATCTGTTATATTCAGGGGAGTCTCGAATGTGGATCTTGAAAGGGCAATATTTATAAACCAAGATGGCGATTCCTCATTTATTCCTGTGTCTGGAAAAGATTTCGAAACACAGATTAAAATTACCAAGCAGGACACATTTAATCTCTATCTTGAGGGTTCATCGGGTCTATTTTCTGATGGGGATGAGGTGATAATCAATTTGTTTCCAGACGATTATCCAGAGATCGAGATCCTTTATCCTGCTCAATATGTTGATGTGCCCAGGGATATGGAGATAGAGATCTTATACAAAACAGCGGATGATTTTGGTGTTACCTATGCCACCCTGACATCGGTCTTCAGAGGT
>CAZRTU010000332.1:0-2177 GCA_964603075.1 uncultured bacterium | reverse complement strand
TTCATAAGTAAAGTAATCTTCATTTGATATAATCTCTGCAGCTCAAATCAGAGAGTCTGCCAAATCACGATAACTCACTCCAAAGGATGTAGGATTGATGTAATCACCTCTTCTATTTTGTAACGTGTCTATATAACTTGAGTCAAAAAACAACCTTGGATGCTCCAAAGTAGGAGGTGTAGTGATTATAAAGTCATCCCAAAACCCCTCACCATCCTGTAGTGTATCAACTGTACCAATAAGGAAGGTGTCAGGGGAAATAGTATCACTTAAAGAAATAAATGTGCCTATGGTATCACGGTCAATATATAGGTCAATAGAGTCAGTTCTTTTATGTATCTGAATCTTATGCCATACATCCAGGCTGTCTATAGAACAAGTATCTATACCATTTTTATCTCTGACATGTAAGGTTAAGGTCTGCCCATTTACACCGTGAAGTAATAATTGAATATCTGCAGAATCGCCTTCAATAGTTGGTTTATATAGATACATACCATTCTGATCTTCAGATGGCACCCAAAGATAGAACTCTACCATATATTCCTCTCCTGCCTTAATGTCCGGAAACTCGTGTTTTACGTTAGAATATGTTGAAGAATTGGGGTCGTATATATACAAACTTTGTCTACCGTGGGCTTGAGTCTGGTAATAATCCTGGGATTCTGCCTCTCTCCTAACATAAATAGAATCTTCAGGCTCTCTCACCCATCCATTTTCCCATGGCTCTCCCTCGTAATCCTCAAATGTAGTTCGAAGAAGAACCTCACCCTGAGCTTCTGTGAATAGCAGAATGCATAATGCAACTATTATATTACCTATTCTCATATCTGCTGACTTTTAAAATGATAGTCAACTCCACTTTAGTTGATAAAATATGGGTGCAAATCAACCCAATTCGTGCTTTTTGCATAGTTATATATGGTACTATCCACTTAAGGTATTTGCCTATCAACCAATAGGTGGATATGACACCTGATTTAATTTGTAGGGCAAGGCTTTAGCCTTGCAATAAAGCAAACCTGAAAGTTTGCCCTACTTATCCTCCTATGGTTATATGATACTATCTCACCTTTAACAGTTTCTTGGTCACGCTGTAGTCCCCGGCATCAAACTTAAGAAAATATACACCACATGGAACTGTCCTTCCTGAACTATCCCTTCCATCCCAGACTACTTGATGAAATCCTGAATGTATGAATTCATCTAAAAGGACTTTTATCTCTCGACCTAATACGTTATAAACCTTTAGGGTGACCTTTCTATCTTCAGGTAAAGCGTATCTAATCGTTGTTTCAAGGTTAAATGGATTAGGATAGTTTTGCTTCAGGAAGAAAGTGCTTGGCAGAAGGTCTTCGTCATCTTCTTCAATCCCTATGGAAGCTGGACCCACAGCATATTTAACGTACCACTCTCCCAAATATGCAATATGAGGGCAGTCCGAGTTATCAAATTTAAGACTGACGGTATTGTGGTAGACCTGAAAATGACAGACCTCCCAATCCACAAGTTCGACTTGCCAGATTGAACCAATCTTACGAGCAAACCATAAGTTATACCACCCATATCCCCTACTTTTGTAATAAGCTATACAAGGCAAACCTCGGCTATCCAATTTAATAGAAGAACCTCCACTACAGAGATCCGATGTATCGACGGTTGTTATCTCCCAAGATTCGCCATTTTTTGAAGCATACTTTAGTTGACCCCAATAACCACCACCTTCTATATAACTGATATGGGGATTATCGAGCGAATCTAAATCTATCGATACAAAACAGCCGCCTTCTGTTGGGTCAACTGCTTCATACTGCCACTCGCTATCGCTCTAAAAACAATAACGGAGCCTCGGAGGTTGATATTCAACATAATACACAATATGGGGATTCCCATAACTATCAAGAGATATGGAATTCCACATACCAGCATCTCTACCTGAATCTAAAGCCTGTTTTTGCCATACACCATCATGTTTTGTGGCGTACTTAAGTGTATCGGAGACACGATAGTAAGATACATGAGGGTTATTAGTCGAACCAATGGCCATATGGCAGGCTCCTGCATACCCTACCATTTCATCTATAGTATCACTATTCCAACTACTCCCATCATAATATGCGTACCTTAGCAAAGCTTCCGAATGGTCAACCCAACATATATGTGGTAAGTCAAATGTA
>CAZRTU010000331.1:0-2187 GCA_964603075.1 uncultured bacterium | reverse complement strand
AGTTATTAGTTGTGATTTTTCGTGCGTGGATTATAACATATCAAACGCTCTTTGTCAAGAAAAAAGAATCTGTTTTTGCTTGACAATTACCCGTTTTTCATTTATAATAGGGGACGTATCATCGTTTTGCCGTCTTGGGAGAAAGTTAAGTCTTCTGGTCCTGTCTATGTACCCTTTTTTCTTATAGATATGGTAAGTCTTCTTAAATTCAGACGCCTTAAAAAAAGGTTGACCGTGCTCGATGTAATTGCCATCAGCACAGGAGCGATGATAAGTTCGGGCTTTTTTTTGCTGCCCGGGTTGGCAGCAGCAAAGGCAGGGCCATCTGTCATACTTGCCTACCTGCTCTCGGGAGTCCTGATCCTGCCTGCGCTTCTGAGTAAGGCAGAGCTCTCAACCGCAATGCCACGGGCAGGAGGTACTTATTATTTTGCAAGCCGCAGTATGGGGCCACTCTTTGGGACGATCGATGGAATGGGTGCATGGCTGAGCCTGGTTCTGAAGAGTGGTTTTGCCATCATAGGACTTGCAGCATATCTTGCCTACTTTATAGGTTATCCCATTAAGCCTATGGCTTTTGGTTTCTGTGTACTCTTTACATTAATAAACATATTCGGGGGAAAAGAGGCTGCCCGTCTGCAGGTTGTTATGGTCGTTTTGTTAATCGGCTCCCTAATTTATTTTATTTCCAGAGGTCTTTTTTATGTGGATGCTTCTAATTTTAGACCATTTATGCCCTTTGGTGGTATTTCTGTTCTTGGAGCGACAGGATTTGTATTCGTTTCATATATAGGCTTGACCAAGGTTGCGAGTGTGTCGGAGGAGATCCAGAATCCTGAGCGCAACATACCCCTGGGGATGCTTTTATCACTTTTGGTTGCTATGGTAATCTATACAGCAGGCACTTTCGTGATTGTAGGCATAGTCCCTGCCGACAGACTATTTCATGACCTAACACCCGTGGAGACAACTGCGTCCATATTTATGGGAGCTGCTGGTGTAGCTATAGTAAGCATAGCAGCTATCCTTGCCTTCGCGACCACTGGTAATGCTGGCATCCTGTCTGCTTCTCGTTACATATTGGCTATGGGGCGTGATGGGGTGTTACCGCCTCTTTTCTCTCGGGTAAGCCGCTTCCGCTCGCCTGTATATGCATTACTCCTGACTTTCCTTCTGACACTTGTAGCGATAATTTTTCTTGATGTCGAAGGTATTGCAAAGTTAGCAGGAAGTTTTGCATTATTAGATTTTGCCGTAGTCAATGTTTCAGTTATAGTTATGCGGGAGAGTAAGATCAAGAGTTATGACCCCGGCTTTCGTTCGCCCTTTTACCCCTGGGTTCAGATTGCAGGTATTATTGTATCCCTTACTTTGATACCGCTTATGGGTCTTGTCTCAACCCTCTTTACCTTGGGTATAATTTTGTTCGGTATCGGCTGGTATTACTTCTATGCCCGCTCTCGTGTGGTCGGCTCAGGTGCGATAATCCATGTAGCAGAGCGTGTTGCCAATCTTCTACGTCGCGACGCCTCTGCACTCGGTTTAGAGCGTGAGCTCCGTGAGATCTTGAAAGAGAAGGGACTGCGAGCTGATGACCCCTACAGGGATGTTATAAATCGTGCCTCTTTCATAGAGGCGGAAGAAGATGTGAAATGGGATGATATACTAATCCAGGCATCCGATCTCCTATCGCAGAGACTTGGCGGTCACGAGATTGAGATACACCGTAGCCTTTTGGACTGCAGCGGACCCGGAAAGACGCCTTCTGAGGCAGGCATAGCCCTCCCACATGTTCGATTATCTGATATAGACCATCACGAGCTGGTCATAGTCCGGTCCCGCAGCGGTTATTATCTGCCAGGTGCAGATTCTCTCATATACGCTGCTTTCATACTTGTGGGCTCGGTTGATAACCCGCGAAGACATCTGCGATTGCTAGCGGAGATTGCCCGAAGGACTGATATACCTGGTTTTCTGGAGAGATGGTTTGCTGCAAAGGATGTGGCAGAATTGAAAAGGGTATTGATGGATTGAGTGAAAATGCTAGGCATTAAGTAAGATTATGAGGCTATTTGTAGCGATTGAGATACCTGGGGATATAAGAGAAGGTATCATTGATATAGAGCAGAAACTCAGCCCATTCTTCAGGTCAAGATGGGTTGGGGTGGATAACATCCATCTCACGCT
>CAZRTU010000330.1:0-2221 GCA_964603075.1 uncultured bacterium | reverse complement strand
GTTACCCTTATCGGGTTAAGTTCGTCCTCGATGTTAAATATCAGGGGCTCATTGTCGAATCCGCTCAGATGAAATTCTATTGTATCTCCTTCGTTTGCCCTGAATCGGAGATTACCATTGTATGGCTCAAAGGACAATGTGGGGTGTAACTCAAGATAGTCAAAGTATACCCAGTCAAGAGTGTCCGCTTCTTCACCAGGCCACAGCTCGACGATTAGGGTATTCTCGCCCTCCTGGAGGTCAGAAACCTCAGCCGTTATTATATGAGGAGTTAAGCTGTTCCCTCCACGCCAGGTCTCCTCTATTATCTCTTGGTCATTTAGGTATAGTTTCAGGTCGTGTTGCATGTTCAATCCGTTTCGGTCCTTTGTATAGCCATATATATAAAAGTTGGCATCGCACGCACTCTCTGCTATTTTGGGAACTTCAAAAGATATGCTATTTGAGCGTGGTGAGAGCACAGTTCTTTTGAGCTCAAACCATGCCCAGCCCCTACCCGATTTCGCCGGGCAAAGAGAGTCTTCCTCTATATGTACCTGTTCGATACAATCTTCTGGAATATTTACCTGGGTTGCCCCAAGGAAACCACTTATGCTATCTCTTTTTCCGATACCACCATGGGTGAGCCAGTAGATGTTTCTGTCAGTGAAAATATTTAGATATGTAGTACCGTTTTTTTCGTATCCACTTGTTGGAGTAGCATAGAAGTATATGGCTTCATCCTTCAGGTATATAGGAATTTCTTTAAGCGTGTCATCGGATTGTATCTCCATACTTCCACCCTGAGTGAAGAGCCTGAAACTCATAGGGTTTATAAAATCCGGATCCATGCCTAAAGCCCGCAGTTGATTGTAGTCTATTTTGTATATTCCCTCCTTTTCAATCTCTATCTTTATCCATTGGTTATTCTCCTTTCCAAAGTCCCTTTTTTCCTTTCTCTGTCTCCAGTTTTTAGAATCATCATAGTTTATCAAGATTTCAGCAAGCATGGGTTCAAGATGGCTATCCACCAACCCCAATCCTCTTCCACCACCTCGGAAGCTCACATTGACCATAAGCCTGTCGTAGATAGTTATCAATCCCAAAAGCGGGTTATAGGTGATAGGCTGCAGTTTTAGTAGAACGAACTCCTGATCCCTTATAAAGCCACGTTCCTCTGTGCTTGCCAATTGGGGTGGATAAGAGACATCTCTTCCGTATATAGATGAATCCTTTTTATATTCATAACCCCATTCATGGACATCTGGGACAGGAGAGATTTCCATGGGCTTTCTCTCCCTTACAACCGCCTCCTCCAGGTTGATCTCTGTTTTACTGCCAGGGGGAACTGCGACATATACATTTATCTGTGGAATGCAAGGAACACCAACCTCATCCGGGTAGGTTGCCCCATCTATATAGATAATGTCGCCTATGGTGATTTCTGTGGGAGAATATGAGATGGTCAAGCCCTTTTCATCGGATTTGACCAGGCTCAATCCTGGGGTCAGAAGTGTTGCAGATAAGATTAAGAGGAAGTACATACCGCAAGATCACTTTTTTATCTAAAGTTTTACAGATTCTCCTAAAGAATTTTGAATTATTATACCACAATGTTGGGTATATGTCAAGTAAAAATTTGATAGTCGACTTGGCAATGGACTATTCTTTATCTTCAATATTCTCTGCCTCTTCTATGAGCATAACAGGAATATCGTCTTCTATTCTGTATGCCAACTTACAATTGTGACATATCAATCTATTTTCATCGTTCCTGTATTCGAGACTGCCCTTGCATTTGGGACATACAAGAATATCCAATAATCTATGGTCCAGCATATTTATTCTCCTCTTAGAATTTTAAAAGGTGATGAATACTAATCATCCATCAACTCATATTCTCTTGAGAGCAAGCCCGATTTCAAAATCGCGCAATCAACCCTGTCACCTGTGATTTTCATTTCTCTTCCCATGAACTTTGGGTATATCGATACGGGCCTATCGTCAATCATTACCAGGAAGGGCTCCAGTATTTTCATCTCATCAGCCAGTCTGATGGATATCCTTTCTCCACGGGCCCCTTGGCCTAATTCTGCGTCTTCCACTGAACCTACATACAGCAGGCTATCAATAAGTATTAGGGTCAGGTCACCCAACATGACGACTCTTTCACCATATTTTTCTTTGGCTTCATCTCTTGATTCGCGAAGGTACTTTGCTGTGAAGATATATAAGGTACCTT
>CAZRTU010000329.1:0-2235 GCA_964603075.1 uncultured bacterium | reverse complement strand
AATATGAAGGAGGGGATGAAACTATGTCCTTCCCATACTACCAGCCCCCGCCTCACGATAGTATTTACCGACCGTATTGGACAGGGTTGTGGCAGTACCACTTATCTCCTCGGCTTCAAACCCTTCCGTTTGCATATATTCTGACGGACAGCCTAAAATACGCCGATAGGATAAAAGATATACTCCTTTCGTTATCTTGCTGGAAACAGTGGACTGATCCGTCCTTCAAAAGCGGTAGAGCGAGTCACTATGGAGTTCTTGATGCTTCTCATGCCACACTTTGCGTTGCTCTTGCATATGATATGGTATTCTCTGCATTAAACAATTATGAGAAGATGACAGTTCAGAATAGTCTGTTGAGTTTGGGTATCGGTCAACTTTATCTCGATGCTCTAAAGGGAAATCCGGCACAAGATACATTTTACAATCAGAATTACAAGGCAGTCAAGATGTCTTCATTAGGGCTCGCAAGCTGGGCAGTGTATGATGCTTCATCTCCTGAAATAGATACTGCAAGAAAAATACTTGAGGGACTTTTAAATAATACTGTCTTTTGTGATAGTAATGGAGCATGGGTTGAAGGGATATTGTATGGGGCTTATGCCACAAGTTTTATAACCATGTTTTCGGAGGCAGATAGACAGGTAAACGGAAGTAGTCCACTATACGATTATTCCTATTTACACCAATTTCCATACTGGCGATTATATAATCTTGTGCCCGGAGGAAATACAGAAACTTTGTTTAATGATTCATCTCCTCGCACCGACTATGTTGCCGTGTTCTTAGTCGCTTCCTTAGATGGCAATGGGTATGCTCAATGGTTTCTTAAACAAACAGAAGATATATGGAGAAGGACATATATTGACTATCCTAATGGCGATACTACTATGTGGTTGACATATGCTCCGTTCCTTTTTCTTGATGATTTGACCCATGTTCTCCCAGCAATTTAAGTGGTGATTATTCTCCTTTTGGGCGACACTTCAGTGACATTGGATGGGTTAGTTTAAGAACAGGATGGGAGGAAGATGACTGTCTGCTCCCATTCAAAAGTGGTCGTATATCTTTCAAAGGGCTTAACCGAGGTCTATGGCACGTTCACCTTGATAACAACGACTTCCTTTTTGGGAAGAATGGGAAATGGTTCATTAGTGGTGCGAGGTATGCATCCACAGAAGAAAAACGTGCCTCAAAGTATCATAATGTTGTACTTGTCAATGACACAGGACAAACGAGGCTTGAGGGGAGAGAAGTTGACGGCGAAATCAATAAATTCTATGTTTGCGAAGATTACGGGTATCTAACAGGAAATGCAGGAAATTGTTATGACCATACACCCCTTCACACGTTCCAGCGTGAAATCGTTATTTTAAATAATCAAAAATACTCTGTGATGTATGACAATTTAGAGGCTTATAGCCCCGTGGATATGGACTGGCTTCTTCATACTAAGATGGATACCACTATTATTGACGGTAATACAGTGACAATTGCAAATACAGATGATGTTGATTCTCTTAGGATAGTAATATTATCGCCCGACAGTTGTTCTATAGTCAGCAATAACGATCCTACTCGCCACACAATACATGTTAAAAAGGATTCGGTATCTGCTGTCCAATATCTTTCAGTCTTTTACCCTTATACAAGTGGAGATACTATACCTCAAATAATAAAAATAGATGCGTCTGCTATGGTAGGTGCACAGGTTGGAAGTTGCGCTGTTATGTTTGGAAAGGACGATTCAGTAGATATAGTAGAGTATGAGCTTATAGATTCTCTTGTTGATACTACATTCAATGTGCTTGTGGATTTAATACCTGATACTACATTCAGAGTGGTTGTAAGAGATTCGAACATGAATGTTCAATCAATAAAAGACTCACTGGACTCAACAAATGAGGGAACATTGAGTTTTGATGTTGGGATGGGTGGAAAAAGGATTGTACTTGTCACCACAGACCGTACTCCGCCCTCCATTGATTTAATTAAGCCTGAAGGTGGAGAGAAGTGGGAGATTGGCGGATTAAAGAAAATAGAATGGGATGAGCCTACTGATAACGTAGGGGTGGACGTTGTAAGGGTTATACTGTATACACAGGGTGGAAAGGCACAGGGTGATGAACAAGGCTGCTGGCCCGAGTGGGATACACTTGCTGTGCTTCCGCCAGATTCTACTCACTATGACTGGGAGATACCTGGACTTGTATGTTCAAACTGTAAGATAATAGT
>CAZRTU010000328.1:0-2236 GCA_964603075.1 uncultured bacterium | reverse complement strand
GAGTCCGAGAGTTGCAAAAGCTACAAAGGCACCAGTATTACCTGCGCTGACAAAGGCATCTATTTTGCCACTCTTCTGTAATTCAATACCTATGGCTATGGAGGAATTCTTTTTCTCCCTGAAGGCAACGGAGGGATGTTCATCAAAGCCTATAACCTCGGGGGCATCGATAATCTCAGCTCTTTCCGGTACTCTTCCTTCGAGGACTTCTTTCCTGCCCGCGAGGATAAACTTTACATCATCCACTATATTAACAAGTTCAGATACAGCATCAATTACGGCATCAGGTGCATAGTCACCGCCCATTGCATCTATGCCTATTCTAATCATATCAGTAAGTATATCACAATTTTTAATGTATGTCAAGTTTTAATTTCCTATCTGGTCTATAACGCCCTGGCATCTTTTTTGCTTGACAAATTATCTTTTTGGTATTATAATTCACACACCTGCTGACACGAAGATGGTGTCAAATTGCTTCTCATTAAGGAAGATATGGAAAGAGAAGTCCCTGTGATATGTGCAGACGCATTATCACTTGAAGGTCTGGATCTTCTGGGAAAAATCCTTGAATTTCTACAGTACCTGAGGGAGGTATCACATGCAAATTTTGATGCTCCTCCTCATTCTCGTCTCTCGTGAGGTCACTGCCTTTGATACACCAAACGATGCAGGGAGTTCGTTAACCATAGAATGGGAGATATTACCTGAGGATACAATACTCGCAGGATATGAAATCTGGCGAAGCGAGAGTCCGGACTCTGATTTTGTTATGGTCGGTTACGCAGGAGTTGGAATAAATACATACAGAGATGTTCTGAGTATAGAAAATGGTAAAGAGTACTACTACAGGATAAGAGGAAGAAAAAGCGACCTTTCAAAAATGGAATTTTCAACCACCTCACTACCAGCAATTGCCTCCTACCAATGGTTCAATACTGCAAGGATAAATACGCTGGTTGCAGTAGTAATTTTCGTTTCGCTTCTGTTATACTTTGTAAGTAGAGCTAAGAGAGGAAAATCTCTGTTTATTCGAAAGATCGCCGGGCTCGATGCGGTTGATGAGGCAGTAGGAAGGGCTACAGAGATGGGCAGGTCGGTTCTATACGTACCCGGTCTCTCTACGATGTCCGACGTTGCAACAATAGCCTCAATAAACATACTTCAAAGGGTTTCGAAGAAGGTAGCCGAATACGACACGCCTCTCATTGTTCCTGTGGCAGATGCCATAGTTTATATGGTTGCGAGACAGGTAGTAAAGGAGGGATACATGGAGGCGGGAAGACCCGACTCATTTAAAGAAGATAATGTATTTTTCATAACACAGAGCCAATTCGCTTATGCTGCTGCAGTCGACGGTATAATGGTGAGAGAGAGACCCGCCACCAACCTTTTCCTCGGAATGTTCTGGGCTGAATCACTTCTTCTCGCCGAGACGGGACATCTGACCGGTGCTGTTCAGATTGCAGGCACTGATGCCGTACATCAATTACCCTTCTTTGTAACTGCATGCGATTATACGATAATAGGTGAAGAATTATACGCTGCTTCGGCTTATCTATCCAAAGAACCAGTTCTTTCCGGTAGCTTAAAGGCACAGGACTGGGGAAAAATAATAATACTAATTCTGGTGATAATTGGCATAATTACTGGTGTTTTTGGTATCACACTCTTTTCGAGAATCCTCCAGGTATAGGATACCAGGAAACAGATTAGCCCACGAGAAAATGTAGTCACCGAAAGATACTGAAGGAACACTGAATTTAAACTTAATTAAACACAGAAGAAAATGGTTTTTAATTCGGTGTTGTTCAGTGTTGAATATAAACAAATCATTCTACCAAATGGTTCGCAGAATATCTATTTCTTCTCCTCATATCCCATGTTTCATTGTATTTCGGTTACCCCGTCGGTAAATTTTAGTTTGCTCATCAATCATATTTGTCTGGAATTATTAAGATATTCTCTGCGTTTTCATCCCTTTACAACATCCATCAAGTAGTATAGACAAAATGCCCGGACTCTACATACACGTCCCTTTCTGCATCAAGAAGTGTAGGTATTGCGCCTTCCATTCAGTTCAGTATTCTAAAGAATCGGCAAAATCATACCTTGAAGCTCTAAAGAAGGAAGCCGACCTCCTGAAAAGAAGATTCGATTTTGCATTCAATACTATATATATAGGCGGAGGAACGCCTTCTTTACTCGAGATTTCTGAAATAGAGAAGATCTTAGA
>CAZRTU010000327.1:0-2311 GCA_964603075.1 uncultured bacterium | reverse complement strand
TTCTTTAGAGCAAAACTTTAAAACAGTCCCTGGAGCATCACATCCTGTTGATATCAGCTCAGCAATTTTATGAATTCCAGCATCTACAGCATCCTCCCAGGTAGCGTCATTAATAATGGATTTCTCCTTGACCGCATACTTTACTGGTTTCCCTATTTCCTCAATAAGTATTCTATCCATAACCGTCTCGCCAGCGTTGTCAGCAAGATATAGAACGCAATCAGCATATTCTAAGGTCTTTCGAAGTTTATCATAATCAAAGATAGAAAATCTGTATTCGAAGGCTCTATAGAGTTCTCCATGGATATCGAAATTCGAATTTGCGCCAAAGTCTATTATATTTCCTGCTATTGCAAGCTTTATCGCCGAAAGAAGCGAATCAGGAGACGATAGAACTCTCCTCTTCAGCTGAGGATAGAGCCTGAGCATTAGTTCTGTGTATTCTTTCTTTATATTATAATATGGGTCTCTGTTACCTATCACCCTGTTTATTGTTCTATAAACCTCTCTCCCTATCTCTGGAGGAGAGGCATCAAGTGAAATCGTGGGAAGGATACGACAGACCTCATCGAGCGCCTTTCTTATCAACCCCTCATCATCTGTCACGACCCTTGCGGTCTGGAGGGTCTGACGGAGAAAACACGGTATACAATCGAGATAGGTATTCATTGTCAATATAGACAAGTCTAAGAAATTGTCCGTTTTATCGGACATATGTCCGTTTTATCGGACAATTAACATGAGAAAGTATCCACTCGTGCTTTGCCTGGGCTCTATCCAGGCAGATCTTAAATACATCCTGCATTGTTCTTTCATCTAATCTATTATAAGAAAAAACAGCATCTATACTCTATATCAAGATATTTAACAACTTATGACCCATCAGTGGCATTGAGTCGTCGCATCGTATATGTAAACCTGTCATAATATATATTCCCTTCCCTCCATTCCATTTCTCCACGCTGATTATCTACAGGGTCGGACCTAACATATCTCTTGGGAGGAGTAAACTGTGTTTGGATATCACTATTGCAAACTAATCTGAAATTGTCAATATTTCCAAAATAAAACTTATGTAGTTTCGGGTTGTTAACTCTATGGCCTCCAAAAGACGCATCCACAAACAGCCAGCCATAAGGCTTTATATAGAACTGTGCCCAGTCATGGGGGCTTACTTTAAATCTATTTATATACCAGCCTGATTGCCAGCGAGCTGGTATTCCGCTAATTCTACATAGAGTTATGAAAAGCAAGGCTTGCATACCACAATCACCTTGTAGATTTGTAGCGACATACTCACTAATGTTTTCATAAGTAGAGTACTCGCAAGTAAGCGCATATTTCACGTTATGGGTTATCCAATCGTATACTCTCCATGTCTTATGATATGGATTGTTCTCCTTACCTACAATTTCTTGGGCAAGACTCTTCAAAAAGGGGGTAAAGAGTATATGGGGACAATGCTCCCTTGTATACACTGTGTATAGTTCATCTTCGTCATAAGGTTCTACTTTATCTGGTTCTATAAAGGTATATGAGGCATGTGTAACGTATTCATATTCAACCTCAAACTCTGTTGGTTTTGTGTCCTCAACTCTTTGTTCTAAAAAAATTGTCCTCTGTGGATAATCTTCGGGTGCCAGGATATACTCCTGAGGGAAACTTGATATCAAATCGACAGAAGTCTGTTGTCCGCCTATCCTGGGAAATGGCAACCAGCATTTTACACTCTCCCCCGAAGGAATAGTGTCATGTTTTAAAGACACCCGCATTTTGATTCTCCATTTTACAGACAGGACCTGTCTGCCGACAGGCAAGATATACCTTTTCGAAGATTGTGACTTTAATATTTCTTCTATATGTGCATTTAGAAGACTTTCAGCAGCCCTGTCTCTATCATCTGTGACTTTTTTCTTAAGAGATTTTGCCTCGGATGAGAACCTGAAAAGATTTGGGATAAATCTCCTGAAATATTTCTCCTTTCCATTAATCCGCCTATAATCTATATACCCATTTTTCACCCAGTTCTGGAATTTCTTCAAGGTGAGATCTGGAATTTCCTTTTTTAATAATTGAACCGCCCTCTTCTCCCCAATACTATAATCCCTTTTCAGTCTATTAATACGCTCAAGCTCATATTCCAGACGCCTTCGCAATAATGAAGGTAATTCACTCCTCAGAGTTTTTTCTATTCTCTTGATGGCGGATTTGAAGTCTCCGAGAGCCTCAAGCCTTCGAATATCTTCAGGCAGTCTTACCGCCAAAAAATCCAAGTCTTGAATCTCCATCTGCGTTTTTTTATAACATCAAC
>CAZRTU010000326.1:0-2331 GCA_964603075.1 uncultured bacterium | reverse complement strand
ATACCTACAATGCACTGATCTTTCCCTATATATCCTGGGGACTTCCTCTATCCTTATGGATACTCCTGAGTTACTTCTCCCAGATTCCAATTGAACTCGATAAAGCGGCTCTTGTAGACGGTGCCAGCCGATTCCAAACCCTGTTTAGAGTCGTTCTACCCCTTTCATTGCCGGGATTCCTATCCACGGTTCTGCTTATCTTCATCCTCTCTTTTAACGAGTTCCTATTTGCATTGATGCTGACATCGGATTACAGGGCAAGGACAGTACCGGTAGGGATTGCGCTGTTTCAGGGTCTACACGGTGAAATACCATGGGGCTACATAATGGCAGCCTCGATAGTCTGTTCTATACCCGTTGTGATACTCGTGATATTCTTCCAGAGGTATGTAATTCAAGGCCTTACGAGAGGGGCGGTAAAGGGATGAATTCTACAAGGATCAAGATAAAAAATATTACAAAAGAGTTCCTATCCATAAGAGGTAAGATCGTTGCTCTGAGAGACATAGATATCGAGATGGAGGGGGGAGAATTCTTTGTCCTGCTCGGACCAAGTGGATGCGGTAAATCAACTCTACTTAATATTCTTGCAGGACTTGAAAAGCCTACCTTCGGGGAGGTATGGTTCAATGAAGACCTGGTTGTCTCAGCAGAAAAAGGTGTTTTCAGAAGTCCTAAAGAGAGAAACGTGGCAATGGTCTTTCAGACATATGCTCTCTATCCGCACATGACAGTCTTTGAAAACATTGCCTTTCCGCTTAGAATTCTGAAGGAGAAGAAGGACGATATAAAGAGAAGAGTAAATGAGGCGGCGAGACTTCTCGATATACATAACCTGCTTTATGCCAAGCCCAGAGAGCTAAGCGGGGGACAGAGGCAGAGAGTTGCTATGGGCAGAGCCATGGTTCGCTATCCGAGTGTGTTTCTTCTCGATGAACCTCTTTCAAACCTCGATGCCAAGCTGAGATCAAGTATGAGAAGTGAACTTAAAGCTCTCCAGAAAAAATTGGGCATTACAACAATCTACGTCACTCACGACCAGATTGAGGCGATGACACTTGGAAACAGAATAGCAGTAATAAACGAGGGTGTGATTCAGCAGGCAGGTAAACCCATAGAGGTCTTCGAAAACCCACAGAACACATTTGTGGCTGGATTCCTTGGAACACCACCGATGAACCTGCTGGAAGCACGATTGATGGAAGAACATGGTAAACCTTTTATCGAAATAGACAATATAAGACTCAAGATTCCTGATGAATTACTTAACAATCTGAAAGGAAGAAAAGATAGAAAGCTGTTTTTGGGAGTGCGGGCTGAGGATATAAAGGTTTCTCCTTCATATAAAAGCGAAGATGCTATTGGAGCAAAGGTTTCGCTTCTTGAAAAACTGGGACAGGAGATACTTTTGCACTTTCGAATCGGGAAGAATCCTGTAGTGGCGCGACTCCCCAAGGGGGTTATATTCAAAGAGGACGACCGTATTACCGTAGAGTTCGATTTTAAAAACGTCCATCTATTTGGGGAAGACGGTAAAAGAATAGAGTTTAGTAAGTAACAGGAATTGAACGAGAAGATAACATAATTATTACAGAGATAGTCCGGGAATTGTATAGGATAAAAAGAATAAAGACAAAAATAAAAGGTTTTTTCTAATCCCGTTCTTGCCTATCTAATGATAGGGACCCGATGACAGACGGGACGAGAATTGTACGAAAAAAAATCACTTTACTATATTGGGTGATAGTGTGGAATCACGATATAGACGGGAAAAAACTTGACAACCTACCCTTTTTATGTTATAATAATGCAGTTCTGCAGGCGCTCTATAAAATTAACTCGTGTAATTAAAAATTGGGTGAATCGACGATAAAGACCCTTTTTTCCCATTATATGATGATAAAGGAACGTACTTGGGTTGTTATAGACCTGGATAGATTAAGGGATAATTTCAGGAAGATAAAGCAACATTTGGGTGATGTCAAGATCTTGGGAGCGGTTAAGGCTGAAGCCTATGGTCACGGCGGGATTGAGACTTCCAGAGTGCTGAAGGAGGAGGGAATTGATGCCCTCGGGGTTGCTTCGGTTGAAGAGGCAATAAATCTCAAGAGTTTAGACCTGCCAATCGTAATCCTCTCGCCAACTTTTTCTTTTGATATTCCTGCTATTGTGGAAGAAGAATTTATCCCCACGATTACATATAGTGGTTTCGCAGAGAAACTAGCCCAAGAGGCTGAGAAGGCAAAGAAGAAGATCAAGGTTCATATTGAGATCGACACAGGCATGGGCAGGACGGGAATCCAATACCAAAAAGCCCTCGATTTGATACAT
>CAZRTU010000325.1:0-2338 GCA_964603075.1 uncultured bacterium | reverse complement strand
CTTAAATACCTTTTCTTTGCCTGTTCTGGCAACGGGCACGCTCTTAACCACCTCTGGTATTACCTCCCCCCCCTTCTCAATGAACACCTTGTCGCCCACCCTTATATCCTTTCTTTGAATCTCATCGGCGTTGTGTAGGGTTGCCCTGGAAATTGTTGAACCTGAAAGAAATACAGGTTCAAGTATAGCAACCGGGGTTATTATACCTGTTCTCCCCACCTGAGTTACTATATTAAGCACCCTTGTGGTTGCCTGTTCTGCTGGATATTTATAGGCGATTGCCCATCGTGGATTCTTTTCTGTGCTCCCAAGTATCGTTTGGTATTTATAACTATCCACTTTTATCACGATCCCATCTACATCGTATGGTAGGTCTTTTCTCTTGTCATCCCATTCTTCCCGATATCTTAATACGTCGTCGATCGTCTTACAGAATCTATTAATGGGATTTGTCTTCAGACCTGCCCTATTCAGGGTTTTGAGCATTGAAAAGTGGCTCTCGATGCCCTCTACAGCAAGGGGGACTGAGTGGATATAGATATCAAGATTTCTCTTTGCTACTTCTCGGGGGTCGAGAAGCTTCAGGCTGCCCGCGGTTGAGTTTCTTGGGTTTGCAAAGAGTGGTAGATTCTCTCTCTCTCTATATCTATTCAGTTCAACAAAGGCGTCTCTGGGCATGAAGACCTCTCCTCTGACCTCTATATTTTTTAGATTCTCATCTTCCGAGATAAGTCTCAAGGGAACAGAGCGTATAGTCTTTATATTCTGAGTTATCTCGTCACCGAGCATGCCGTTTCCCCTTGTCGAAGCCTGAACAAGTATAAAATCCCTGTACAAAAGACTCACCGCAGCTCCGTCTATCTTCAACTCGACAGTGTAGGATGGTTCCTCTCCAAGTCCCTTTTTCACCCTCTTATGAAAGGAGATGATCTCATCTTCAGAGTAAGTATTTTCCAGCGAAAGCATAGGTGGGTCGTGCTCAACAGGTGGAAATCCCTCGGCAGGCTCGCCACCCACCTTTTGCGTTGGTGAGTCAGGGGTAACAAGCTGGGGGTGTTTTTTTTCCAAAACCTCTAACTCCTTTAAAAGCATATCATACTCATAATCTGAGATGACAGGCTGATTTAGGACATAGTATCTGTAGTTATGATAATTTATGGTCTTACGTAGTTTCTTGGCCTTTTCTTCGAGATCTTTTGAAGAAGGCATTGGACCTCCGAGTGTTCACTTTAAAGAAATTTCAATAGGGCTTTGCTTATTATATATCTTATGGATAGCGACAGAGGAAGTATATCACAAAAAAGGGGGTTTGTCAAGAAATTTTGCTCTTGACAGAACCAATTAAGTGTGATATAATAAGGAAATAGAGGATATCAGGTTTTAAGGAGGCATCTTTTATTACAAGATATTGGCTACCTGGAGGTAAGGAATGTTGAAAGTTTTGGCTATTCTACTTATAATGTTCGCAAGGGCGGATGACTATGCTGTTATGAGGGAGAGAATGGTTCAGGAACAGATCGCCTCAAGGGGCATAACCGATGAAAGGGTGTTGGATGCAATGAGGAGGGTCCCGAGAGAAGAGTTTGTACCCGATGAATATAAGCCCCATGCCTATGCAGATTCTCCACTTCCCATAGGTTACGAGCAGACCATCTCACAGCCCTTCATAGTGGCTTTGATGAACTATCTTGTGGATGTCCAGGATGGAGACAGAGTGCTTGAGATAGGGACAGGCAGTGGATACAGTGCTGCCGTACTATCTGAGATGGGTGCGGAGGTATACACGATAGAGATTCTGGAACCACTGGCTCGAAGTGCCGAGGAGAGACTGAAGAGACTCGGTTACGACGATATCAGTGTAATGTGTGGCGATGGTTTCTTCGGATGGGAAGAATACGCTCCCTATGATGGTGTAGTTGTGACCTGTGCCCCTGGTTATATCCCCGAACCGCTTGTTGAGCAGTTAAAGGTGAACGGAAAGATGGTCATCCCGGTGGGAGAGAGATATCAGGAACTCGTACTTCTTACAAAGACGGAGGATGGAGTAAAGGAAGACTCTATACTACCGGTCAGATTCGTACCAATGACCGGAGAAGCGGAGAAGAGAGAGTAGTGAAGACTGAAGAGCGAAGAGTGAAGAGAGGAAGAAAGTAGGGCAAGTTAGCCTTGCAGAGGGCGAACAGGTGCTAAGCAGTAGACACTATGAAATGTTGCTTGTTAACTAAGATTTAGGAGAGATAAATAGGCTATGTGTTGCATGGATTAATTTATGACTTTCAATGCTAAAAATGGAGAGTGTATGGATAAGGATGTTAAAATAGCGGTCGTCTGTGGTGGT
>CAZRTU010000324.1:0-2352 GCA_964603075.1 uncultured bacterium | reverse complement strand
CATTTTGATATTTGATTTTAATATGGGGGAATTGTGGTAGAGATAAGATTGCACGGTAGAGGAGGGCAGGGAAGCGTTGTTGCATCAAAGATCTTAGCAGCGGCAATCCTAAAGGATGGAAAGTGGGCACAGGCTTTTCCAGAATTCGGTGTCGAGCGTAGAGGACAACCTGTTACGGCATTTCTGAGGATAGATACTGAGACTATAGGTGCTCACTACAGGATATATGAACCCGATCATATTATAATTTTGGATTCAACTCTACTCGGGCAGGTGGATCTTACTGAGGGTTTGAAGGTAGGTGGGTGGATTGTAATAAATTCGTCAAAACCACCGGATAAGATAGATATTGAGGGCGATTACAGAATTGCCACTGTGGACGCGACGGATATTGCGATCAAGCACGGACTCGGTTCAAAGGCTGCACCCATTGTAAACACCGCTATAATTGGTGCATTTGTAAAAGCCACTGGTCTCGTAAACCTAGATTCCGTTCTGACCTCAATAAGGGAAGGATCCCCTGCGAAACCCGAGGAAAACGCAGCGGCTGCCGAAGAGGCATATGAGAATACGAGGTTGAAATAATACCTCCAATGTCTAATTACCAATATTCAATTAAATGTTAAATGACGAATGTCAAAATAAAGAATAGAAAAAAGAGTAACGACCTCTGGACTCTGGTTAGGTTTTAGAAATTTAGCATTTGGTATTTTGTTGGAAATTGGAAATTAGGATTTTGAAATTTGGTTAAAAATCGGGAATTAGGATCTCGGAATTTTCAAGTAGGGGGAGATATGCAGAAGGCAAAAAAGATTATATGGAAGGGGGTCGATGACATGCCAGAGATGGCTGTATCGCTCTCTACGATGCGAGTAAATAAGACCGCATCCTGGAGGAATTTCAAGCCGGTGATAGATTACAAGATATGCCGACCCTGTGGAATTTGCTGGAAGTTTTGTCCTGAGCCAGCGATTCTTCTAAAAGAAGACGGTACCCCTGAAATCGATTATGACTACTGCAAAGGATGTGGGATATGTGTCGAGGAATGTCCGAGGAACGCCATAACCATGGAAAGGGAGGAGAGATGAAGAAGGTTATCATGGGAAATCATGCACTCTCCTATGGGGCAAAACTATCAAGGGTGCAGGTTATAGCTGCTTATCCTATAACGCCTCAGACCCAGGTAGTGGAACTCCTTTCAGAGATGTGTGCTGGTGGTCAGCTGGATGCAAAGTTCATAAAGGTGGAATCAGAGCATTCCGCGCTTGCTGCCTCTTTGGGGGCATCGGCTGCAGGAGCAAGGGCGTTTACAGCCACATCTTCACAGGGTCTTGCACTTATGCACGAGATGATTCACTGGGCTGTAGGGGCAAGGACACCGGTTGTAGTGGGTAACATAAATCGAGCAATGGCTCCTCCCTGGTCGATATGGACAGAACAGAATGACTCTCTATCTGAGAGAGACACAGGGATAATGCAGGTTTATTGTGAGTCAAACCAGGAGGTCCAGGATACGGTGATACAATCATTCAAGGTAGCAGAGAAGGTCCTTTTGCCCTGTATGGTTGTCCTTGATGCCTTCTATCTTTCACATACATACGAACCCGTTGATATACCAGACCAGGAACTGGTGGATAGATATCTTCCCCCCTTCGAGCCCCCCTACAGACTCGATCCAGTTGATGTTCACGCAGTTGGGGGACTGACAGTTGCTAAGTGGTACTACGAGTTGCGTTACAAGATAGAGCTTGCCTCACAAAAGGCAAGGGGTGAGTGGAAAAAGACTGGGGAGGAATTCGAAGAGATTTTTGGGCGGAGATATAGGCTTGTTGAGGATTACAAGTGCGAAGATGCGGATATCATAGTAGTTACTTCGGGAACGGTGACTGGGACAGCCAGGATAGCAGCCGATATGTTGAGAGAAAAAGGTAAGAAAGTCGGGGTTCTCAAGGTCAGGGTTTTCAGGCCGTTTCCCATTGAAGAGGTAAGGAATATACTAAGCAGTGCAAAAAAGGTAGCCTGTATTGATAGGAACATTTCCTTTGGACATGGCGGTATATTCTTTGCCGAGGTCAAGGCTGCGCTCTATAATACAGAACACAGACCGCCAATCTGGGGATATATCGCTGGTCTGGGTGGTCGGGATGTGAGACCAGAGTCAGTTCTAGAGGTGGTAGAGAGAACAGAAGAGAGTGACGAGCCTAGCGACCTCGTATGGATTGACCTTAAGAAATAGTGTTAAAAAAAGATCAATCGGGGTTTTAGGTCTAGAGAATTTTGCAATTTGAAATTTGATATTTAGAATTTTATCTTTTATTTAAGAGGGGGGTATAATGCGCCTTACGATTCCAG
>CAZRTU010000323.1:0-2355 GCA_964603075.1 uncultured bacterium | reverse complement strand
CGGTAAAGTATACAGACCGGATTCCTGATTACCCGTGAACAGATTTCGAACCAACCTCCCACTTAGGTCATAAATACTCAGAGATACTGAAACCTGATTCTCTTTCGATTCCGTCAATGGAATCTTATAATGTATTGTAGTGCAAGAGCTAAAAAGCGTAGGAAAAACTTGCAATAAACTATTGCTGTAATTGTGTTCGTTTTCTTCTATCACACCCACAGGTTCATCGAGCCACTTACTGTAATCAACAATGCCCCACCATTGCGGCGAGTCAAGACCATCAATAATGAGCCCTTCAATTGAATCGGGATCTGTCGTTCCCCAATAGTTATACGTAGCATCAATGTCTTCGTAGCCGTTATTCCAGAACTGATTATATATGTCACAGTAATGAAACTCTGGGGCAGCCCATTCGGAAAGAAATACACTCCTAAAGTTATCCTGAAATGTGCAGTAGGTTACCAAGGGAGATACCTCAGCCCCGCCATGAAATCCATCTAAATTATTAAGGAAATTGCAGTATCTAACCAGAGGGAAAGCCGTGTAGTATATATCCAAACCTACTTGGTTATCCTTGAACGTACAGTGACTTACATTTGTAGTAGAATCCGTATAGAATGAATATATGCAGAGGGCATTCAATGCATATTCAAATACGGCAAATTGGACAGTATCAGATAATGTATCTTCCTTGTTCCATCTCTTGATATAAACCCCACCCCAGTCGTAACACTCAGGCTCTACTGCAGCAGAGGTAAATTTGACGCTGTCCTGTGGAGTGCCTAAGATCTTAATTGCACCCCTTGCAATTATCTCACACAGATTTGGCCAATCTTCCACAGCAGTCATATCCCAGAGACTACTATCTGGAAGAAACCTAACGACTGTTCCCTGGTTGATCGTGAGTGTAACCCCAGGCTGCACATATACGTCACCTGTTATAAAGACTGAATCCTGCCAGGTTGTATCAGATGTAATTTCTCCATAAAATGCCTTAGCCTGATTAACAGTAAAACAAGGCAGAAGAGACACAACAAACATATAAAGGCAAAGATCTATCTTTTTCATCCTTCCTCCCTTAGAGAATGTAGAATGGGGAATTGAGCAAATTTTAACACTTACTTGTCAAATAATATTTCGATGCCTCTAAAAAATAGGAAGACCTATAGTTAGTATACAATAAGTGTAATAGATACCATCCGTGATTTAGGAGACCGTGGGATTAAAGGAGATAAACTGCGGGCACTGTAGTTACAAGATCTTAATCTTTAGAACCAAAAGGCAATAACAGCTTCGGCGTGGATAAAATAAGCGGATGGGAATTTCTTTAATTCTGATACTAATTAAACTGTACTATTATTGACACAATAGCATGTGAACTGCAAGGACTAATTAAGCAAATATAATCACTACATAAAGCACCTCTCTTATAATGACCAGTAAAAAATATAAATTAACAAAAAACTACCTTATGTATATATTATAATCCAAAAACATCAATTTGTCAAGTAAATTTCTTGGGGGGATTATACGGGATCTTTAGACCGATGATCAAGGGGACCTTCCTCTTATAGCAAAGGGTGATAGAATTTTTTTTCTTGACAGGTCTGGATTTTTATGCTATAATAACACCTGAAATTTGCCAATGCTGATTTGCGTTACTGTAGGGCGAGGCTTTAGCCTTGCAGAGAGAAGAGACAAGAGTGTAATGTGTAAGGTGGAATGTGTGATGTTAAAGAGAGGGGACATAGAGTTGGGATTACGGAGTATGAACTACGCACTATGAACTAGGAACTTCAAGAGGATGGATGATTTTTCGCCCTTCCCTCTTCACTCTTCCCTCTTCACAGATTGCGGGCTGTGGTTGATTTTTGACTATCCATACCTTGGTTGGAGGATATTTAATGAAAGAAAAGATACATCCCGATTATGTAGATGCGACTATAACCTGTGCCTGCGGCAATGTCGTAAAGACCAGGTCAACAGTAAAGGAGCTCCACGTTGAGATATGTTCAAAATGCCATCCTTTCTTCACGGGAAAGCAAAAACTAGTGGACACTGCAGGTAGAGTAGAGAGATTTGAGAGAAAGTACGGTAAGAAGGCTAAAAAGTAAATGGGACGGGTACGAAGGTAATAGCAAATGCTATAATTGATATAATGCCTATCGCCTTGTGTTTCCTGTCGAGTGGTTCAACTCTATTGAGTGGTGGGGGATGACGAATCCCGAGTAAGCTCACAAGGACCGCCCACAATATAAATCCTGGCCAGAAGGCAATTCCAACTATTAGTAGTAGGCCGATGACTGTCCATCCGATTATTTTATGTCTTTCATTAAACAATGCGTATGATATATG
>CAZRTU010000322.1:0-2356 GCA_964603075.1 uncultured bacterium | reverse complement strand
CATCGACCTGTTTGAGGTAAATCCCTCATCCTGAAGTAGTTGTTTTAGATAGACGTTTTTCCTCGTCGCATTGGGGACCTCAATCCCTATTGCAGAGCTTCCTGGAATTGGAGCAACGATGCGAACCCGCGATGCCTTCATAGATAATGCAATATCATCTGCAAGTGATTCTATCTTTGAGACCTTAATACCTGGTGCAGGTTTATATTCGTATCTTGTGACTACAGGACCTGGGAATTTCTCTATTATACTTCCCGACACACCGAATTCTTCAAAGCGCTTTTCTATCAATTTAGAATTTTTCTCGAGCTCCGAAGTGGAGATACTTACCCGCTCATAATCCGGTTCATGTAGTATGGATAAGAACCTTTCTGTGAAGTTCCTGCCAACGGGTCTTCGTGGCATTACGCTGGGTCTTGAGGGTATGACCCTCTCTCTTTCTATCTTCTCACGCCGAGTTGGTCTTTGTCTCTCTCTCCTTCGAGGAGGTGCAACCATGGAGCCATCAGCGACCCTTCTCTTCAACCTGAGTCTATACACCGCGGGCACCACTCCAATCAGTACTGCAAATATAAAGAAGAGAAAAAGATAGGTTCCACCACTACCCAGCCATTTTAAAAGGAATGAGAGGAGATTAGTGCCTATGAGTCCACCAGAGAGATTCGGTACAGCCCCGAATAGAATGTCCGTAAATATGATAATACAGACAGCATAGGCGTTCCAGAGAAGGAATCTTCCAAAATATTTCTCTTTTAATACACCCCACAAAAATAGCAGTAAAGGTATAATATAGGCTGGTGCGCCGAAGAATCTGAATAGGATATGAGAGACATAGGCACCGACTAACCCGCATCCATTTTCGACATCTGCTGCCAGGGAGAATCCCATCATTCCATTTTTGGTGTAATCTTGCCTTTGGTAGGTTATAAGACTTGTAAAGATAAGCAGCGAAAGAAGTATAGAGAAGAGCCTTATTATGAATATTCTCTTTCCCCTCTGGAGCTTATTCAGACTGCGAAATACTCCCATCAAAATGAGAACAAGGGCAGAGATGGCAAAACCAGCCATTATCGCAACTATGATAATCTTTAAAACCTCCATAATATCCCCTGCTGAAGAGTTTTAACCTTTAAACATAAAGTGGATATGGTCGGTTCAACTGTAAAAAATTTTCAGAGCTGTTTATTAAAGCCACATCGTCCTGTAGGTACTCTCGTCCAGTTCACGGAGAAATGGAGAAGGGGCAAGATAGGATCTCGCTTTTGATGACCTTAAAGGATACGTTATATACAAATCACTTTTCGCCCTTGTAACAGCAACGTAGAATAGTCTCCTTTCCTCCTCGTACTGTTCGATAGACTCATAGCTCTTTGCTATGGGCAGTCCACCGTCACAGACATAAATTAGAAATAGTATATCCCACTCAAGTCCCTTGGCACGGTGAATCGTGGATAGAACCACCCTGTCATCTTCTTTGCTTATGAGATAACTATCATCTCCTGTAACTGGCTCAGACAGGCTTATCTCTGATAGGAATCTTGAGAGCGAATCATAATTTCCAGCAAAATCAATAAGGAGTCTTATGTCTTCTCTTCTCTCAGAAGCATCAGGATAAGAGAGATCAAGGTATTCGTTGTATCCCGATTCTAAGATGAATTCGATGGCGTCAGATGGAGATCGACCCTCTATGGCAATTAAGATTTTCTTTGCATGTTTTAGCCCGGTGACGGCGTTTCTGGGGACGCGTGGTAGAAATGAAGAAAACTTCTTTAATGGATTTCTTGCCGAGCTTATACCATCATAAATCCTATCGGCTGTTACGTATCCGATGCCTTCTTCTAACATCAGTAATCTCCTGAAAGATATCCAATCTTTCGGGTTTGATATCACCCGGAGATAAGAGACCACATCCTTTATGTGTGATCTTTCAAAAAATCTCGCTCCCGATCTGACTACATAGGGTATATCCGATTTTGCCAGTTGTATCTCGAGTTCAGCAGACTGATAGTGAGCCCTGTAGAGTATGCCTATATCATTGTATGAAACTCCTTTTGCTACGAGATCATTTACCTTATAGACTACAAACCTTGCCTGGACGAATGGGTCGCTTGTAGCAACAACAGTTGGAATGTCACCAGTGCCCTTGATAGGCATGAGTGTCTTTTTAAATCTTGCATCGCTTTTTACAATTATCTTGTTTGCGAGGAAGAGTATCTGGGGTGTGCTTCGGTAGTTGGTTTGAAGTTTATATATCTTCGCATCTCTATAACGGGCAGGAAAATCTCTTATATTTCTATAATCGGCTCCCCTGAAGGAATATATACTTTGTGCATCGTCACCTACCACCATAATATTT
>CAZRTU010000321.1:1752-2358 GCA_964603075.1 uncultured bacterium | reverse complement strand
TATAAGAATCGACAATAACGAGATTTCAGACTGGGATGATATGGTGGATATTATTCGCCGTAGTCCAGGAGATACACTTACACTTGGCTACATTAGAGGTACAGACACACTCACAACGGCCGTGGTTCCAGGGGCGCAGGAGGCGCAGATAGGTGGCGAGATCAAGAAGATAGGTATGATAGGCGTGACGATTCACGTGAAGAGAAAGAGACTGGGATTATATTCATTCTACCAGGGGATCAAGGACACCGGGATGACAATCGGGATTACGTTATCGTTCCTAAAAAGGCTCGTAGTCGGACAGATCTCTCCCAAGCAGCTGGGAGGACCACTGGCTATAGTACAATTCGCAGGCAAAACCCTCTCCTGGGGAGTCTCTTCCTTTATGTTGTTCATTGCATTCCTTTCGTGTCAACTTGGTATTCTGAATCTCATCCCATTTCCACCCCTTGATGGTGGAAACCTCCTCTTGATTCTTATAGAAAAGATTATAAGAAGGCGACCCTCCGAGAAGATCGCAATGATTATTCAGATGGTGGGGTTTTCTATCCTTATATTATTCATGCTTTATTTTTGGTTGTATGTTATCAGGATTTTTTTGTGGGG
>CAZRTU010000321.1:0-1742 GCA_964603075.1 uncultured bacterium | reverse complement strand
GAATGATATCACGAGATTCTTCAGGCGTTAATCTCGAATCCCTAAAGGCTCTCCTCCGCACCTTTGATTTCTTCACAACCCTCTCATATACAGGTATTGAATAGATAATGGTTTCCAGCCCTTCCTTTAACTGTTCAAGCTCCCCTTTCCGCTCCAGGATTACCAATCTCTCAGGATTAATGGCTCTAATCTTCTCCCTCTTGAAAGACAGGTCACTGGTATATCCTGATGTATCGATTACAAGCAAGTCTACCTGAGGAATTCGGTCCTTTAGCCACTCTATACCCTTAATTATCCTGTCCTCACATCCACTGGGAGATAGGCTGAAGATCGGATAGGCTAATAGTGATCTTACCTGTTCAAACTTTCTGATCTGCCTATGCACGACACCAAAGCCGAGTGTGCCCGGTGGCCCTATGTGAGACTGGCCCGGATCGAGGTCGAGCACGCCAACGGTCATTCCCTTATCCAATCCCATATTCACTAGTTCCCTCACAAACTCTGTCTTGCCTGTATCAACTGCCCCGACAACCATGATCTTACCCTTATTGACTATTGCGTCTCTAACCGGAAGCCATCTCTTCCTCACTATTTCAGGATACCGATGCCAATTTAAGATGAATCTCTGGGTCTTATCGTCTACGGGATACCCAGAGCCAAAATCCCCGTAGATCTTATGTAAACCTTCTATCAATCGGTCTCTCTCTACCTTTGCTAATATGGATGCGGCACTAACACACGGAAAGATATCATCAGCCTTGTTCTCAATCACCATTGGTATTTTTCTCTTCAATATCTTATTCAATCTGAGAATGAATTTATCCCTCCCCATCTCAGAAACAGGTGCATCCATAAATATCCTTTCAACATCTGCCTCGTTTATTATTTCGGCTGCAGCCTCAAGCTCCAATGTGTTGAGGTCCATTCTATCTATTTGAGCCACGGAAATCTCAACTATCCAGTATCTAAGTGCCGTCTCCTTAATCCTCTTTTCGAGATTACTCCTCTTCTGCGGTCGCAATTTCTTGGAGTCACGGACTCCCAGGGATCGAAGCATCTGTTCGTTTCTTGCGTCACATAAAAACCCGGCTATAAGCATAGGCCCGATCGCCGGACCTCTTCCAGCCTCATCTATACCTAAAATCCTCATAAAAATCTTATAGCATAAAATTTCAGAATTTCTCCAATATCATCCGTTCTCTCGGCACCGGCTCTTTACCGAACCTATAGGAGGAAAATATCGCACTTTTGAGTTGAGCGGTTGTTTCTCTCAATCTAACCTTATTACTAAATTCTCTGTTCATTTCCTCCATTATATATATACTGGCAAGAGCCTCTCCCCTCTCAACCCAATCACCGGGTTTTTTATGAAAGATTATGCCCTGGGAAAAGTCCTCTGATTCTACGGTGATTCTTCCAATCTCTTGGGTGTCCATCTCCTCAACGTAAGTACTCTTTTTTGCTAAAATTTTCTCCTCGTAATAGCCTTCAAATATCCTATCAGGATTATCCACGTACGAAACATCCCCTTCTTGATATTCCACAAAGTCTCTGAATTTTCTGTATGCGCTGCCATCTCTTATCTTCTCCAGCAGGTCAATCTCTCTAATCCCGGCAAGGTCAATTATACTCTTTGACAACGTCAGCGAAACCTCCATTAAGTCATGGGGATACTCATCTCCATTTAGGACCTTAATGGCCTCGAAGACGCAGCAATCCTTGGCAGGCGGAATAAGCTTGTC
>CAZRTU010000320.1:0-2360 GCA_964603075.1 uncultured bacterium | reverse complement strand
CATGCCGACGAGTTTACTATTAAGCGACCAGTCGAGCGTAAGCAAGTGCTGGCTGATATTCTGGGGCTTTCCTTCTACGATGAGCTGGAAGAGCAGGCTAAAGAGATGGCTAAGCAGCAAGAGGCAGGAAAGGGACAGCTGGAGAACGCTATCAGGGACATTAGTGATGAGTTAGCCCGAAAGCCAGCCTACGAGGCTGAGTTGGAGCAAGCCAACAGTGAATTATCCCATATAGAAAAAGTAATAAAGGAGCAGGAATCCAGACTGAAGGGGCTGCGACAGGAAAAAGAATCCTTAGAGAATAAAAAGCTACAACTAATTCAACTAGAGGAGCGCATAAAAGAGACAGAAAAAGACCTCGAGGAGACTATCGATATGATCAGAGAACTGCGTTTCGATTTTGCCTATATGTTCATGTATTCAAAGAGAGAGGGAACGAAGGCTGCGGATCTAAGAGAAGAGGTACCCACCAATGTAAAGAAGGAAAGGCTCGGTAGAATCGTACAGATACAAAACAGGATAACCAGAGAGAAAAACGGGGAACTAATAGGAAGGGATTTCGAAATCCTCATAGATGGAAAGAGTAGAAGAGACGACCTGCCGATGGGTAAGACAAGAAACGGCAGAGAGGTGATACTAAAAAGACCGAAAATTAAGGTAGGGAAATTAAATATTGGGGACTTTGTAGAAGCCCACATCGAGAACTTATCGGGTTGGACTCCGGTAGGTAGAGTGCTATAATGTTTGGTTATCTTTGATAGTAAAAAAAGTCGAACTGATTTGTATCACGCTATTTATATCGATTTAATTAAACACTGAATAACACCGAATACACTGAAAAAACCCAACTCTCTTTTGGAGTAATTAATTGATGTTTTTCGGTGTCCTTCGGTGTTGAATCAGCTCGGTGTCTTTCGGTGACGGATTCAATTTACCTTGTTGGGTGGGGTCTTTCCCTCAAGACCCGATACAAGATTCTCCACTGCCATCTCAGCCATTCTATCCCTTGCCTCTCGAGTGGCGCTGCCTATATGAGGTAAGACAACCACATTGTTCAGGTCGAGCAACTCCTTGGGGATCTTCGGTTCACTTTCGTAAACATCAAGACCAGCCCCACCAATTCTTCTCTCACGCAAAAAGCGAATAAGAGCCTCCTCGTCAATGATAGGGCCCCTCGATGTGTTTATAAGATAAGCGGTTGGCTTTAAAAACGACAATTCTCTCTCACCAATCAAATGATAGGTACCTTTATTGAGAGGCACGTGTATGGAAATGAAATCCGATTGCTTTAGTAGTCTGTTTAAGTCAGTGCGTGACGCCCCCACTTTCTCCTCAAGGACCTTATTCACATGCTTATCATAGTATAGTATTTTTAAACCAAATCCAATTCCCTTGAGTGCAAATGCGGTTCCTATCCTTCCAGCTCCAATGATACCGAGAGTCTTTTCTAAAAATTCTCGCCCCAACAAAAGGGTAGGCGACCATCCTGAGAATTTTCCATCCCTCGTATATCTGTCTGCCTCTACTATTCTCCTGGCACAGGCAAAGAGAAGTGCCCAACCGAGCTCTGCGGTTGCATCGGTTAAGACACCGGGTGTGTTTGTCACTATAATTCCCTTTTGGGTGGCGTATCTTACATCTATATTATCGTATCCAACAGCATAGTTTGCTATAACTCTAAGGGTCCTTCCTGCATCTATTACATCCTTTGTAACTGGGTCAGTAAGGAGGCATAAGAGTCCCTCAACATCGCCCAGATTCTCTATCAGCTCCTCCTCCTTGATCGGCCTGTCATGGGGAAAAATAGAGTAGTCACTCGTAAATTCTTTTATTTTCTCAATCCCTGAGTCGGGGATCCTTCTGGTTAGAAATATCCTTGGCATCGTCACTCCTTATCTATACAAAAAGCATTATAACACATTCATCTTTGGGTGTCAAGAAAAAAACTTAATATATCGCTGCCTGTCCGATTTCAAAAACCTTGACAACATTTAAAAATTATGTTATAATAGATTGCAGTTTTTGGTCTAAAGAGCCACCAAAAGACAAAGATAGTGTCAAATAGAATATGAAAGAATATGACAAACCACACCTGCCTGCCGGTAGGCAGGGAGGGCACAGAGTAAAAATTAATTCTCTGTTTATAAGAAATTGAATTGACAGGGATTGGAAGAGTCCGTCAGCTGACGGATTATGAGATTTGAAAATAAAGATGAAAAATACAATAAAAAATCTCTTTAAATCTCTTTAGTTCCCTGTTTAAAAAAAGAATAAATTAACAAAGAGAGAGAGGAGAAGGGAGATGAGAGAGGAGTGTTAGATGATTTTTCGCCCTTCGCTTTTCGTAGGTTTATAATTAT
>CAZRTU010000319.1:0-2414 GCA_964603075.1 uncultured bacterium | reverse complement strand
TAGAGTCTATCTTTTGTCTTACGCATCCTCTTTACTGTAAGTTCGCCATCTAACACGGCTATCACGATCTTATTATCCATTGGTTCTAATGCTCTGTCTACTATGAGTATATCACCTGAGTGAATGCCCGCATTGATCATAGAATCACCTTCCACACGGACAAAGAAGGTCGCTGCAGGGTGCTTAATGAGAAATTCATTCAGGTCCAGTTTCCTATCTATAAAATCGTCAGCAGGCGAAGGAAATCCAGCTGCGATTCTTGCCAGAAACAGAGGAAGCTCCTGTTTTTCGTGTCCCTCGAGCCTGTAGATCTCTTTTATATGTAAGGAATCCTCTTTCTTCTTCTTACCCATATTATCACGTACAGTCAAAGAGTCTTAGGGTCAATTAAAGACAGTCATTGAGTCATAGTGTCTTGGAGTCATAGGGTCCTTACTGCATAGTGCATAGTGCATAGTGCTTAGTCCTTAGTTATTTTATTCGTTGGTCTTCAGAACCTCCTGCCATAGAGAAAGACCCCGAGCATAAAAACGCCCACATTAGATAGTTATTTAGGATTATACACTAAAATTTTGGGTTTGTCAATCTATTACTTAAAGAAGAGTGAATCAGGAGTCAATATAAAGTGCCTCTGAGGGGTCCTGTAATAGGGGGGAGGTTTAAAAGAAACTTAGGTTTTGGATTTATTCTAACATCTTTAGAATCTGTTGAAGCGTAGCGTAAATCCGTTTCCGTCATATTCGGATCCCGAAAGCGGGACTCCTGACGCAAAGGTAGCGAAAGAGATTGTGAGAGTGTGATATCTAAAAAGCTATTCTGACTGTGTCCTAAAGGTAGTTATATACCACTCTTTTTTTAATACATGATTACTTCTGTAATATGTAACTTACTGGGCAATATTCATCCTCATGTTTTTCCTTTGCCTCGATTATTACTATGAACCATTCCTTAAATTTAGGACTAACCTTCAATTCTACATCAAAGCTATCTCGAACAATAATTTCGTTGATAGAATAGACGCTCTTATCGCTTAAATCCTCAAGCAAGTAAGTAGAATCACGGTATACTGAGAATTGTAGATATTGCATTTTTGTGCATCCTGTTATACCAAAGGATTCTCTGATGTTCGCGACATCACCAAAGCCAGCACTCACACACATGCTGAATAGATCAATTTCAACAATCCTTCGCACAAAATGTAAGGTTGATATCATCTTATAATTTTCATCAAAGTCTACACTCACTCCCACATGACTAATTAGAGGGTCCAAGATAACATCTCTACATACTTCTTTAAAGTAACCAAACAATTCTTGGACTGATTCTCCCTTCGCTACACACACAAAGCTTGGGTAATCCCAAACGCCTGCTTTTAGTGTGCGTTCACTGGGGGTGCCTTGGGTAGGAGATGTCGGATCCAAGTAATTAAACTCCACCATCTCTCTCGAATGCTTCTTGGCGATTTTATTAAGTGTAATATCTATATTTAGAAAAGGAAGCCCATTTTCTTCTCGGAATACATTAATTAACTCGATAAGTGCTTCCTCTTCAATTTCTTTCCCTTTTTCTGGGCTATCAATCAGATCAATCTCACCCTCTTCTATTTCCAAAGAATCAGCCATATAAAATGTTGGACCACTTCTTATTGTAATCCCTTTTTCTGTTGTTATCCAATCTTCATACTTTGGTTTCTTACGAGGTCCTTCAACATTAAATTTATCTAAATTAATATAATTTCCTCCAGAAAAGAAGTCCGCAGCTTCTCTATTTCGTAACTCTAAACTTCTCTCAGACAGAATGCTTGAGGGGATTCTGCAATAATAAACCGTACCTGATAACCGATAATTTCCTCCCCATATTGGTCTTACTCTCGCCTTCAGAGTAACTGTCTCACCCTTTCTAATTTCTCCCACCCAAATGGAATCACCACTAACAAATTCAAGACCTCTAAAGTATATGCGAGCCATATCAGTTGGTTCATGGGGTCTCAAACTATCCAATGGAGTAAAGGTAAAAATCACATCTACTTCTTCATTCAACTTTGGGATAGAGGAAAGTGTGATCTCCATATCCATTTTGCACCAGTCGTATTCTATTTGTGGAAACTCGTGTGCCTTGACATCAGACGATAAGACTTTCTCTTCTGCGTGATTAGAGAAGGTAAACATCAATATGAATAGTATGCTAAGAATTAAAGATAATTTTACCATAATTTCCTACTTTTTAAACATACCAAAATTTCAAAGCTAATTCACGCTTCTCTCGTTTTAGCTTCAAAAATCAATAAGTTGAGTTATATTTGTAAGACCTTGTAGAAGGAGCGATTCTGCTGGTGTTATGGACGCAATTTATGGAGCACTATGCAAATAGTGCTACCATACAACCACTGTGGAATCTATTGAAGCGAAGCGTAA
>CAZRTU010000318.1:0-2435 GCA_964603075.1 uncultured bacterium | reverse complement strand
TGACATACACGTTGCCAGAATCGTCTATTGCGAGCGCGTACGGAATATCGATTTCGTTTCCCAATCCATCGAATCGAGCAACCCAGAGTGTATCACCCGATGGTGAGTATTTGATCGTCAGATAGTCATGAAACCCGCCGCCCTCCCAAATGTAACCAGTCACGTAAACGTTACCCGAGTCGTCAACTGCTATTGATTGGGCTGCCTCACTCCCCCCCATTCCTCCATCGTATCTGGCTATCCACTCAGGATTTTGGGCGCGGGCCAAAGAACCCGCCAACAGCATTATGACGAACATTACGATCCTCATCTTGCCTCCTTGTCTGCCGGTTGTTATGTATAATATTTAACCACAGAGGTCACGGAGAAACCAGAGTTTTTTTATCTTCTCCGCGCCCTCTCTTAAGTTTCATGTTTCTCTAAGCTCTGTAATAAATGGAATGATAACATCCCTTTTATCCCTATGGTCTTATTACTCTAACAAGAACACCAGACTAAAAACTCCTATCCGTTAGCTAATGGACATCCAATGGATTCACCCCTCATTTTGAGTTCACAGAGAAGTTATAATCTCTTTTCCATCTTGCTCTTGTGAACTCCGTATTCTCTGTGGTCTATTCATGAAATTTACATAATCCTCATCCTCCCGGTTAAAAAACAATTAGACCCTTCTTCCTTCATCTCTTATTACAGATATTCTACCTTCTAATATTATAACGTAACTTGGTTGAAAAATCAATGAAATTTTTTGATAGGGTGTGAAGATTTACTAGACTTTCCCAGTGTCGAAAAAAGATATTTAACACCCTCGGAATACGAGGCAAAGAGAGTGATCAGTGGACTGCAAGGAAGAGGAGATACCAGAATATGCCAATGATACAATAGAGTAGTAATCCGCATACGTATTTGCAACGTAGATAGAAAGGAAGAAATGAAAAGGTTATGATGTATCCAAGCGGAACATAGAGAGGTATATATCCTATCATATGGTGACTCGGAGTGTTTAGGTAGAATCCCATTGAATAAACTTTTTGCACTAACCGGTGTTAAAATTCAACACTGAATAAGACAGATTAAGGTAATTATAAAATCCTTTTGAATTATGTTCTATTTAATACCTCGTATATTAACAGAAGGGGGACTCTTGAATTTAATTATTGCAGGGTTATTTCTTCTCAATAATATGCCCTAAAGGTTTAGCTAAGTGTGGAAGATTCTAGTCATGTAGTTAAAGTTTGGGAGGTAAATCTTGCATAGTTAAGGAGCGGCTGGCTTTTCATTTATAGCACTTATGATAGATAGGGCATGTCTGGTCTCCTTCACGTCATGGGTTCGAATGATATTCGCACCATTTAGATAAGCCATTACAGACGCAGCGAGACCACCTTCAAGTCTCTCTTCCTTCTCTAAACCGAGCACCTTGTCTATAAAGGACTTTCTTGAAACACCAATGAAGATAGGCAAACCCAAAATCTTGAATTCACGGAGTCTCTTTAGAATCTCGAGATTGTCTTCAGGGTTTCTCTTGCCGAAACCTATTCCCGGGTCTATCATTATCTTACCTATATCAAACTTGTGAGCCTCTTTGACCCTCTCCTTCAACCACTCGATTATTTCCGACACACAGTCATCATATTGGGGGTTCTCCTGCATATCTTTTGGCGTTCCCTTGATGTGCATTATCACGCATGCTGCATCGAAATCCTTTATAACGCCCATCATATCCCTATCGAATGTCAGCCCCGATATATCATTCACCATCTGGCATCCTGCCATAAGACATTCTTTGGCTACTTTACTCTTATATGTATCTATTGAGAGGGGAATCTCGACGTCAAGTGATTTTATCACCGGCAGAACTCTTTTCAATTCCTCCTTTACCGGGATCGGAGATGAACCAGGTCTTGTGGATTCTCCGCCTACATCAATAAAATCGGCACCCTCTTCTATCATCTGATGTACTCTGTCTACCGCTATATCTTTATCCTTATATAATCCGCCGTCATAGAAAGAATCTGGTGTCACATTGAGTATTCCACATATCCTGGGAGAGGAGAAATCAATTGCCCTCTTCTTAAATCTAATGGAGGGGGGTGTACGGAATGAATATCTTGAGATTGTTTTTAGTTCACGGGATAGTTTTGATAGACCGAACCCTTGCTCTTCCAGAGCCTCAGCAATCTTTTCTATTTCCCGCAGGTTGCCTGAGAGTATCAGAGTCAGGTCTTTACCTTTTCCCGTAAGTGCCTCTCTCGGGATACAGGCATCGGAGCCCAATGAGAGGGCGGTCTGTTTGAGGATATTACAGGCGGGGGCTGAGAGTTCCTTTATTTTGATGTTCAGATAAAGTGTCTTTGAAGCCAGAAGCTCGAGTGCATAATCATCAGGACCTATCTTTTTTATCTCTTTCCTCGCATTATCGAAATCTAAAGGCG